>JBDSMK010000290.1:0-5927 GCA_039915905.1 Ilumatobacteraceae bacterium | reverse complement strand
TCTTCGGCAACAACGCCTACGGCTTGCAGGCTGCAGCGGAGGTCTACTACGGCAAGA
Organism: Ilumatobacteraceae bacterium; assembly: GCA_039915905.1. Classification (GTDB taxonomy): domain Bacteria; phylum Actinomycetota; class Acidimicrobiia; order Acidimicrobiales; family Ilumatobacteraceae; genus JAODBQ01. The sequence goes on along the minus strand of JBDSMK010000290.1, from coordinate 5,870 downwards.
ACGTGGAGGACCTGACGATGATCGAAGGTGCGTTCTTGGCCGGGTTGGTGCGGTCACCGAGCGGGTACGACCCGATCCGCAAACCGGAGCGGTCGCGCGCCAGGTTCAAACAGGTGACCACCCGACTTGTCGATGTCGGGCTGATCTCCGCCGCACAAGGCGACGACCTCGCTGCCAACTACGTGCTTCCCGACCGGGTGCACGGCATTCCCACAGCCGACACCACGCTCACGTACTACTCGGTTGCGCTGCGCGAGTACCTGCTGCAGAAGGCCAACTTCCTTGGACCTGACGAGCAGTCACGCGCCAACCTGCTGTATCGCGGCGGGCTGCGGATCCACACCACCCTCGATCCGGCGCTGCAGGCCAGCGCCGAGGCCGCGCAGGCGGTCATGCCCGCCAACTCGGCTGGGATAACAAGTGCAATTGTCTCGCTCGACACGTCGACCGGGGCGATCAGGGCGATGGTCGGTGGCAAGGGGTTCACCCGCGACAACCAGACCAACATGGCGCTCGCTCCACGCCAGACCGGGTCCAGCATCAAGCTGTTCATCTTGTCCGCGGCGTTGCAGGCCGGCGCCCAACCTACCGACCTGATCGATGGGCGTCGCGGTTGTGTACTGCCCACCGGAGATCCGAAGAAGCCGTTCATCATCAACGGTGGCGAGGCCGGTTCCATCGCTCCGTTGAACCAGCAGACGTGGCTTTCGATCAACTGCGCGTTTGCCAGGCTGACGCAGATCGTCGGACTCAATCGAATGGTCGACACGGTCTACCGAATGGCTCATTCGGACTACCTCTACGCTGGTCAGCCGACGTCGCAGCGCGAAAAACTGCAACCTGTCGCGAGCTTCGCTACGGGTGCCAACGTGATGTCGCCGCTCGACATGGCCGCCGGGATGCAGAGCATCGCCAATCAGGGCCTGCATCACGACCCGTACTACGTCGAGAGCATCGACCTGGTCGATGGGTCGCGGCTCTACACCCATACCGACCCTGGCACGCAGGTGCTCGATTCTGGGGTGGCGCTCACCGCGCTGGACGTGATGAAGGGTGTTCTCACCAGGGGAACTGCACGTAGCGCACTGTCCACCTTCAAGCGTCCGGCCGCTGGCAAGACTGGCACCCAGCAGGACAACTCCAACGCCTGGTTCGTCGGCACCACGCCGCAGTTGACCACGGCCGTGTGGGTCGGCGATCCCGATTCATACCTGCCGATGGTGAACATCCCGGAATTTCGCAAGGACGGCGTGAGCAACGTGCAGGGAGGCACCTATCCGGCGCGAATCTGGCGGGCGTACATGCAGGGCCAACCGGAATCGTTGCCTGTGCTCGACTGGCCACCACCGCCTAAGCCGAGCCGCGGGCCGATGCGGCTGTATCTGCCCGGTGTCGAGTGTCTCACCCAATTGGTCGGTGGTACTGCGCCCACCACGACGACGTCGGGTGTCAATCCGGTGTCGCCGTTGCTTGCTGCCCCGACGACGGAAGTCCCCACTGCTACGACGACGGCCACAACCACACCAAGTGAGCCATCGGGCACCACGACCACGGTCCCTTTGGTGACAACGCCGCCAACGCCGCCGCCACCGGTGTACCGAAATCTGCCGAGCGGCACGACGATCCCGCCGGACGTGCTCGATCCGAATGCGCCTGTGCCCACGGTGCCGTTGTCTGTCATCGTGTATACCTGCGGGAAGTCGCCGGGCTCGTGACCGGCCGGAAAGGCAGATCGTGAGCGGAGATCACAGCAGCAGATCGTCACTGGCCGGAGTGGCCGGGGGCGGCCGCAGCATGTTGACGGGCTGGGGTTTGCTGTGAACGGCGAGTCGATGCTGGCGCTCCAGCAGTTCGACACTGCGCTGGAGCAGATCGGCCATCGTCGCTCGCGCCTAGCGGAACTAGCGGCTCGCAATGCTGCCGCTGCCGCGCACAACGAATTTGTGGCCGGAATCGCGGACGCTCGCAGTCGGATCGAGCAGGCCCAGTCGGTGATCGACGAGACCGAGCACGCCTCCGCCGAGTTGACGGCCAAGCGGGCCCGCTTGGAGGCTCAACTGAAGACGATCATCGCGCCCCGCGAGGCGGAGGCCTTGATGAATGAGATCGCTCTGATAAACGACCGCCGTGGGGAACTCGATGATCGCGAGTTAGCGGCTCTGGAAGCACAGGCAGCGGCCGACGAACACGCTGTGGGACTGGCCGCCGGCGAGTCGGCGAGTGCGGCCGAACTGGCGCTGACCGAGGCTGCCCTGGCGGCAGCGTCAGAGCTGTTGGACCTCGAGCACGCCGAGTTGAGCGAGGCCCGTGCGGTAGCGGCGGCAGCCCTCTCAGCCGCCGACGTGGAGGCCTACGAGCACGCGCGCGCGCGGTTCGCCGGAGTGGCCATCTCCCGGCTCGACGGTATGCGCTGCGGGGGGTGCCACCTCGACATCTCCCGTGGTGAGGTCGACATGATCAAGGCGTTGCCGTCCGACGAGCTGGCCGAATGCCCGCAGTGCGGCCGGTTCCTGGTGCGCTGATTCGATGCTGCTGTGGTTTCTCGGGACATCCCTACTGACAGTTTGGTTCGTGTTTCGCGATCCTCGATTCGACTACCGGCTGTTGCTGCTCGGGGCATTGCTGCCCGACATCGTCGACATTCCGGCTCGCCAGGCGCGGTGGGCGCACAGCCTCACCGTTGCGGTTGGCGTGCTGGCGGCGGTGATGCTCGTCACTGCCGGGCGCAAGCCGATTCGGCGGCTGTTCCTGGCGCTACCGATCGGGATGCTGCTGCATCTGGTGTGGGACGGCGCGTTCTCGTCCACCAAGGTGTTCTGGTGGCCGTTCAGCGGATCTTGGGGTGATGTGCGGGTGCCGTCGCTCGCTCGCGGTTGGTGGGACATCCCGATGGAGCTGGCTGGCGCCGCGATCCTGGTTTGGGCGTGGCGGACGTTCGGGCTGGCCGACAGCTCGCGACGGCGCAATTTCCTGCGTACCGGCCGATTGGAGGACGTCCGATGCTGATCCTCGTGCGACATGGGCGAACCTCTGTGAACGCTGGCGGGCGTCTGCAGGGTCACGCGGATTTCGATATCGACGGTGTCGGTCGCGCCCAGGTAGCGGCGATGGTTGCCAAGGTCGGTGTTCCGGACCGGGTGATCAGCTCGCCACTGCAACGTGCCCGCCACACCGCCGAGGCGTTCGGTGTGCCCTACGAGGTGGACGAACGCTGGAAGGAGATCAACTACGGCCAGTTCGAAGGCATGCTGATGTCCGATATCCCGGCAGCCGATCTGGCGCAGTGGCGTGCCGACGAGGGCTTCGCCCCACCTGGAGGCGAAAGCCTGCGTGATCTCGGGTTGCGGGTGCGTGCTGCCTGCCTAGATCTGATGACGGAGGCAATGGACCGAACGGTGGTGGTCACCAGTCATGTGTCACCGATAAAGGCGGCAGTTGCCTGGGCATTGGACGCGCCGATGTCGATCGCATGGCGTTGCCGTCTCGGCCAGGCCGCGATCTGCCGGATCAGTTGCACCCCGCTGGGGCCCGTGCTGGTCGGTTTCAACGAGCCATCTGTTTGATCGGCGGGGCTTCGGTCGGAGCTCATTCGCCCAGTCCCAGTCCGTCTGTGCGTCCGCCCGCCCAGTCCGTTCTGTGCGTCCGCTCGTCCACCCGGGGGCCGGTTCGCGGTCGGATAACCCTCGACGCAGGGCGCTGATATCGCAGTGGATGCGATCTGCTGTGCCCGCGTCGGCGGGATGCTGATCAAGGTAGCGGATGCTGGTCAGACGATTGGTGATGGTGAGTCGGCCTGTAAGCGGGATCCTGTCGGTGCCGAAGCACCTGGTGACCATCCCTCTATGCGGCCTACCCGAGGGTGCCGACGCCCTTGCGAGCGACGGCAGGCGGGCCGCCTGTGCCCTCTGCTTGGCCTTGCTCCGAGTGGGGTTTACCGAGCCGTGACGGTCGCCCGTCACGCTGGTGCGCTCTTACCGCACCGTTGCACCCTTACCTGTGGCCGGCAAGCCGGCCCATCGGCGGTCTCTCTCTGTTGCACGTCCGTCAGGTCACCCCGACCTGGCTCACGCCAGCACTCTGCCCTGTGGAGTCCCGACTTTCCTCGACACGGTGACATGAATGCCCCGTGCCGCGGCCACCCGGCCGACTCACCATCGGCGTCAGGCTAGGCCGATGATGCTCAACAAGCTGGCGTTAGATACTCGTATTCGAACGAGTTGAGGCTTGGGGTGTCCAAGATGACCTTCAAACGGGTGCCGTTCTGGTCGCCTGCACCGACCACGATCGTGTACGACGCCGTGCTGCCGAACGTGGCCGGGATGGCCGTTGGCACCGGAATCGGGGTGGGAGCATTGCCGCCCGCCGGACCCGCTGCTGTGGTTGTGGTTGCCGCACTGCTCTGGCCGGTGACAGTGGTCGTTGTCACAGCGACCTGCGAGTTGGTGAGCTCAGCGATGGATATGTAGCCCTCTGGGCGAACCGTGTTGATCGTCAGAGCGAGCAGCGCGGAACGGCGCGCGCCTGCAATGGCCACTCGGAGTGATTCGGCGCGCAGCTCCCTCGCGTTGAACATGACCACGAACTGCTGGTATGCGGCGGTCAGGATGGTCTCCATACCGTGCACCAAGTTGAGGATGTCGCGGCGTTTGTCGTCGCTCGCCGGTATTTCCTTGGCGTCGGCTGTTGCCGGCGTTGCTGTCGTGATCCGGACAAAGGCCCGCTGGACCAGTGCGGAGTCGAACCTCGTGTTGCCGCATGTCCAGGGGGTCCCGCCAGCCTTGGTGGTGAGCTGCTCGAACAGTTGCGCATGCGCCTGGTGGTCGCTGACCAGTTGATCGATCAGGGCCCTGTTGGCCGGATCGAGAAGCTCGGGCTTGTCCTTCACCTCGTTGTAAACGCTGAGGATCGAGTGCTGAAGCGAACTCGCGGTGCGCAACAGGACTACGTCGTTGACTACAGCGTCGGGCAATTTCGTGGTCGGCGGTGCGTTGCCGACCCGACCCAGCGAGCCGGCCTCCGTGTTGTCACATGCCGCTACCAGGGCAGCCACGGCCACCGTAAGACCACCGAGACGCAGGAAGCTGCGCCGGTCGAGACCGTTTGTATCTTCCAGAGTCACGCCGCTCACCCCTTCGCCGGCGACAGCGCGTCGGCCTCTTTGAAGACCAACAGATCGGCGAATTTTTTGGACCCGCGCATGTCGGCCAGAACTGTGCAATGGCGTGCTTCGACCGTGGCGATCGAGGCCAGCAACTCGGCCCCGTCGAGGCCGGCGAGCTTGCCAACGGCATCGAGTTGGGTGGCGACCAGGGTGGATTCGAGGTCGCCCGCAGCGGCGAGGATCTCATCAGCAGTGCCACCGAACGCGCTCGATCTGGCCTTGAGCACATCGGCAGCGGCAGCGGGAAGGTCGCGACCGAGCAATCCGGAGAGAATCTGGGCATACGCCCGGTGCGCCTGTCCGATTGCCGTCACGACCACCTTCTGGTCGCCAGACAGAGCTGAACCGCCGATCGCCATGTCGTACAACTCGCGAGCGGCGACCTCCACCGTCTGTACGAACTCGATCAGCACCGTGTCGTCGGGTGTCGGACGGTTCGGCGCCGCCGTGGTCGATGGACCAGAAGCGGTGGTCGATGGACCAGAAGCCGTCGTCGCCGTCGCACCGGCGGTTGTCGCGCCAGGGGCAGTGGTTGTACCAGTTGCAGGGCTGGCAGTCGTGGTCGTGCCAGCAGCGGTGGTCTTGGCGACTGTGCTGCCCGCGCCGGTGGAGCCAGCGGTGGTCGTGGTGGTGGGCGCTGCCGAGGCGCGCTGGGTGAGCCATGGGAGCAGCGACGCGGCCGCGCCACCGACACCGACGCCGAACAGGC
>JBDSMK010000068.1:0-5245 GCA_039915905.1 Ilumatobacteraceae bacterium | reverse complement strand
ACCGCGTTGAGCATCAACTCGATGCACATGAACAACACCAGCACGTTGCGCCGGACCATCACGCCGACGACCCCGACTCCGAACAGCCCGGCGGCGAGGATCAGGTACCACAGCGTGGTGGGATGGGCAACGGCGGCGATCACTTCTCCACCTCCCCGGTGAGTGAGGAGTCTCGCGGCAGCTTGCGTGTCAACAGCACGGTGCCAACCACCGCGATCACCAACAGCACAGAGGTGAGCTCGAAGGCGAACACGTGGTTGCTGAACAAGTCCCGAGCGAGGGACTTGATGTTGCTGTCGTGGCCACCGACGGCAGGAATGTCGGTGGACTTCGGGGCGGAGACGATCGCACGCCTCGAGGTGATCGCGGCGGTGACTATCAACCCGACGATCGCCGCACCGACCACGACCGCCAGCGGACGCTGTATCTTGAACGGCTCGACACGCAGGTTCTCGGCACGATCGACACCGAGCAGCATGATCACGAACAGGAACAGCACGACTATTGCGCCGGCGTAGACGATGACCTGCACGGCAGCGAGAAAATCGGCTCCCTGTGCGATGAACAGCACGGCGATGCCGAACAAGGTGAGGATCAGGCTCAGCGCGGCATGAACCGGATGGGCACGCAAGACGACGCCGAGCCCGCCGCCGATGATCATTGCGGCAGCGCAAACGAACACGAACAACTCCATCAGGGATTTACCTGCTTGATGGCGGGTTCGTCGCCGGCGCTTCCCTCGCCGGCGCTTGCCCCGTCGCCGCTTGCCCCGTCGCCGCTTACCCCGTCGCCGCGCCGGCCTACTGCGCGCACCGTGGTCTCGCGTGACTCGATGGGGCCAGCGGTGTCCTTCGGTTCGGCCGGGCGAATGCCGTAGCCGAGCTCGGCGGTCCAGGCGACCTCACCGACGAAGTCGGCATCACCCGACGGCGAAGTGGCCCGCATCCAGCCACTGGTGTTCAAATCGTCGCCTTCGCGCCAGTCCTCCCATGGGAGGTGCTTGGGCCGGCCGTCGTCGCCGACGAGCAGTTCGGTCTTGGTGTAGATCGCATCCCGTCGATTGGTGAAGCTGAACTCGAACAACTTGCTCTCAGTGATCGCCTCGGTCGGGCAGGCCTCGACGCAAAGGTCGCAGTGGATGCAGCGCAGGTAGTTGATCTCGTACACGAAGCCGAACCGTTCACCCGGCGCCGTCGGATGGAACGGATCGTTGTCGGCGCCACGCACGTAGATGCAATGGGCCGGGCAAACACCGGCGCACAGCTCGCAGCCGATGCACTTCTCCATGCCGTCCTCATAGCGGCTCAGCACATGCCGGCCATGCAACCGCTCCGGTTTGGCAATCTTCTCGTCGCCGACGATCTCGTTCGGCGTGGCCGGCTGTGCGCCAGGCAGCGCCTTGCGGCCCATCATCTTGCGACGCGCGACGCGTCCACCGGAGTACGACGTGGTAACCCGCTTGCCGCCGAACAGGCGGTGCTGCTTGATCGTGACCAGGAATCCGTCTAGGTAGCCCATCAGAACATCGCCCCTTCCCGCTCGCGACGGCGCGCGCTGACCCGATTGGCACCCATCAACATCGACGCTGCGACGATCAGCACCGCCGCGGCGATGGCGAAGATCGCCACCCTGTTCCAACCGTTGTCCTGGCCGACGCGGAACGCCGCCAGGAGCATGAACCAAGCCAGCGCCACCGGAATCAGGATCTTCCAACCGAGGTTCATCAACTGGTCATAGCGCAACCGAGGCAGCGTCGCCCGGAACCACACGTAGACGTAGAGGAAGACCATCAGCTTCGCCAGCAGCCACACGGTGCCGGTGAGCGGCCCGAGGTGCAGGTTCAAGGTGTGCCCGTTGAAGCTGATCGGCTGCGGCCCACCGAAGAACAAGGTGACCATCACTGCGCTCATCGTGATCGTGTTCATGAACTCAGCGAGGTAGAACAACGCGAATCCGAAACTGGAGTACTCGGTGTTAAACCCGCTGACCAGTTCCGACTCGGCCTCGACGAGATCGAAGGGCGGCCGGTTGAGCTCAGCGGTGGCCGCGATCATGAAGATCACGAACGGCAGCACCCCAGTGGCGACGATGCTCCACTTGGTCAAGGAGCCTTGCGCGTTGACGATCCCACTGGTGCTCAACGTGCCGCTGACGAGGATCACGGTGGCCAGGCTGAGCCCGATGGCTGCCTCGTAGCTGATCATCTGGGCTGTGGCGCGCACCGAGCCGAGCAACGGGTCCTTCGAACCCGAGCTCCACCCGGCGAGCATCACCCCGTACACCGCCAGCGAACTCAACGCGAGCAGCAGCAGCACACCGATCGGTGGGTCGGCTAGCTGCAGCTGCGTGACGTGGTTGAACAGCACCACGCCGCCGTTCTTGCCGTTGCTGAAGTCGCCGCCCAGCGGGATCACCGTCCACACCAGGAACGCAGGGACGAACGCGAGATACGGCGCAAGCTTGTAGACGAAGCGATCGGCCCGATCGGGCACGAACGACTCCTTGAAGATCAGCTTCATGCCGTCGGCCAGCGTCTGCAGCACGCCGTACGGACCTGCCTTGTTCGGTCCGATGCGGTTCTGCATCCCGGAAATGATCTTGCGCTCGAACCAGACCATCATCATCGTCGCCACCAGCCCGACGACGAACACGACCACGACCTTGAGCAGCACGATCAGCACATCGCCGAGGGTGAGGTGCCCGATCAGCAGCGGGTCGAGCGCGAACATCACAGGTTCTCGATCCGGACGTCGGTGACAGGCGCGGTGCAGTCGATCAGTTCGCCGACGTTGCTGCCGGCCAGATTGAACGGCACCCATGCGGTACCGCGGCGCACGCCGGGGTCGCCAACAGCGGCGAGCACCACCGTGGCCCGCGCGCTGGAGACCTTCACCTCGGTGCCTTCGACCACTCCGACTCGGGCGAGATCCAGCGGATGCAGATGAACGGCGGCGGCCTCGGCCAGCACTGCCAGCGACGGTGCTTTCGACGTGCTGACCGACTGGTCGTACATCTTGCGGCTGACGATCAGCCGGAAGTTGTAGCTGATCCGTTCGGAAGCGGTGGCCGCGCCGACCGGCAACGGGCCGCGGCGCTCCGTCGGCTTGGCGATGATCCCGTCGGGAGTGGCCGCCAGCGCTTCAGTGGTAATCCCGGCGTACGCCGGGATCGTGGCGGCTATCGCTGCGGTTATTTCGTCGACGGTGGAGAAACCAAGATCTTGGCCGAGCTCGATGCCGAGCTCAACGGCGATCATCCAGTCCGGCCGGGCGGTGCCACGGGGGGTCACCTTCTGGGCCAGCGTGGACACCCGACCTTCGAGGTTGGTGTGCGACCCGCTCTTCTCACCTGACGCAGCGGCAGGGAAGACGACATCGGCCAACCCGCTCGACTCGTTGAGGAACGTGTCGATCGCAATGATCCGCTTCGCTCCGGCGAGTGCCCTGCGGGTGAGGTCGCGGTCAGGGTGATCGCCCAGCGGGTCAGCGCCGACGAGTACGAGGCACTCGATGCGACCAGCGGCAGCATCCTGCATGATCCCAAGAATGCGCTTGCCGGCAACGCCTTCCGCAGTGGTACCCGGCGTCATCCCGACCTGCAACGCACCGACCACGTTGGCCCGCCGAAATGCGGGCAACACCTTGGCGTCGGGGCATGCCGCGAGCAGCTCGTTGAGCGCCGCGACAGTCGCGTCCACGGACTCGGCGAGGTTGGCGCGACCGGCGACGATGACCACTTCACCGGTGGCAAGCTGGGCAGAGATCTCGGCAGTGGCCAGCGCCTCGCGGACTACGGCCGCCTGCGAGCCGGGCTCGTAGCTCACCGAGCGCCAGGCGTAGCGGGTCATCCCGGTCTGCTTCGGGGCGAACTCGATGATCTTGCTGTTGCGGCGGACTGCGGCGTCGCGCAGCCGCAGGTAGAGCACACCGAGTTCTTCTTTCAAGTCGGGGCAGAGCAGCACGATGGTACGGGCATTGACCGCGTCGGTGATCGTTGCCCGCGGCAGATCGAGGACCGCGGCGGGCAACCCGTCGCCGAACTGGGCGTACACGTTCGGTGTGCCGATCACCTCGTGGGCCAACGTGGCCCAGGCAAACGCATCCTCATTGGTGCCGTTCGCCCCACCGAGCACGGCGATGCTCGCCGGTCCGCCGGCTGCGGTCGCCTGTTTGATCAGATCAGCAGCTTCGGTAAGTGCCGCGTTCCAGGATGTAGGCACGAGGTCCTCACCGCTGCGGATCAGCGGGTCGAGCAGCCGGTCGACGCTGTTGGTGGACTCGTATCCGAAACGGCCCCTGTCGCACAGCCAGCTCCAGTTGACCGGCTCGCTGTCTACGCCGAGGTAGCGAACCAACTCGTTGCGGCTGGATTGCACCACGATGCGGCACCCGACGGAGCACCCGGTGCACGTGCTCTCCGCCTCTGTGAGATCCCACGGACGGGCCTTGAACCGATAGGGCGGGGCGGTGAGCGCGCCGACCGGACAGAGCTGCACCGTGTTGCCGCTGAAATACGAACTGAACGGCTCGTCGGGGAACGTGTTCACCTGGGTGGTGTTGCCCCGGCTCATGAAGTGGACCAGCGGGTCGCCGGCCACCTCGTCGGCGAATCGGGTGCAGCGGTCGCACAAGATGCAGCGCTCACGATCGAGGAGCACCAGGCCGCTGATCGGGATCGGCTTCTCGAAGTGCCGCTTCTCCTCCACGAACCGGCTCTCACCCGGGCCGTGGCTCATCGACTGGTCCTGCAGCGGGCACTCACCACCTTTGTCGCACACCGGGCAGTCCAGCGGATGGTTGGCGAGGAGCATCTCGAGGACGCCCTCCTGCATCCGCTTGGAGGTCGGTGAGTTGTTTTCCACCACCATTCCTTCGCTGACCGTGGCTATGCATGTCACGGTCACCTGCAGGCCACGCCCGGAGTCCACCTCGCACAGGCACATCCGGCACATCCCGACCGAATTCATCCGGTTGAAGTAACAGAACCGCGGGATGTAGATGCCGTTGTCCTCGGCGGCCCTGATGATCAGGTCGCCCTTTTGGGCAACTACCGCCTGGCCGTCAATGGTCAGGTGCACGTCGTTGGGGTTCGACACGACGGCCGGTTCCTCGGTCGGCGTCTCGGCTGCCGCGACCTTGTTCGAAGAATCGCTCATTGCCCGCCTCCTGCAGCAGCTCCGGAAGTGTTGATTCCAGTCACTTGGATCAGCTTGCGTTCCACCAGCTTGGCCTCGAATTCTTCGGGG
>JBDSMK010000048.1:0-3325 GCA_039915905.1 Ilumatobacteraceae bacterium | reverse complement strand
GATGCACGACGACGCCGGGTTGCGCGTCCGTGCCCGCCTGGCGGCGTCGTCTGCCGGCCGGCTCGCCGAGTTCATCGCTCCACCCACGACCTGACCCGTGCACCACACCAATCTCGGCGACGCCGGCACACCGATGAGCACCGGAGCAGCGGAACACCGATGAGCGATTGGCCGCTGACCGCATTCGCCCACGACGAATCCTCTGCGGGCTTCGTTCCGCCGCCGTATCCCTACGACCGGCTGGATCGCCTCCGTCCGCTCGGCGATCGTTTCGCAGACGGGATCGTGGACTTGTCCATCGGCACCCCGTGCGACCCACCGCCGTCCTCGGTCGTCGCTGCGTTGGCCACGTCGGACAGCGAACGTGGCTACCCGCCGAGCATCGGCACCGAATCGCTGAGGCGCGCCATCCAGGCGTGGCTTCGACGGCGATTCGACGTCGACGTCGGTCTCGACCACATGGCGGCGTGCGTCGGGACCAAGGAGATGGTGGCCACAACCGCACACTTCATGCGAATGCGTTCGCCGCAGCGCGACACCGTGCTCTTCCCGGCGGTGTCCTATCCGACCTATGCGATGAGTGCCACGATTGCCGGCTGCCGGGCGGTGCCGGTGCCGAGCACTGCATCGGGGGCGATCGACCTAGCCGCCGTGGACGCTGCCGATGCGGCGCGGGCGGTGATGCTGTGGGTCAACAGCCCGTCGAACCCCAGCGGTGCGCTCTCCGATCTCGCCTCTGCTGCGGCCTGGGGCCGAGCCCATGAAGTGCCCGTGTTCAGCGACGAGTGCTACGTCGAGTTCACCTGGGACGGCCCGGCCGAGAGCATCCTGCAGTCAGGACCGCAAGGTGTGGTGGCTGTGCACTCTCTTTCGAAGCGTTCCAACCTGGCTGGACTGCGGGTCGGTTTCTATGCCGGCGACGCCGACGTCGTCGGCTACCTGCGCGAGGTTCGCAAGCACGTCGGGTTGCTCGTGCCCGGTCCGGCTCAGGCCGCCGCCACCATTGCGCTCGACGATGACGACCACGTAGAGGTGCAGCGTGACCGCTACCGCCGACGTCTGGACCGACTCGCCGAGGTGCTGTCGAGGTGGTCAGGGATGTCCGTCGGGCTCCCGCAGGGCGGCTTCTACCTGTGGTTCGACGCTGTCGACGGCTGGCAGTTCGCCGAGCGACTGGCAACCAACGGTGGAGCACTCGTCAGCCCGGGCGACCTCTATGGCACAGGAGGTGCCAACTACGTGCGTGCTGCCGTGGTACAACCTGATGACCGAATCGAACTGATCGCCACACGACTGGGAGTGCGCTGATGTCATACCAACCATTCCCGCCTGCGGGCACCTCGCAGGCGGGTCCCGTCGCCTCGCCGCGCAGGCGCAGCCCGCTGGTCGCCTCTATCGGCGTCGTAGTGCTGGTGGCCGGGATCGTCGTGGGCGGCCTGTTGGTCCTGATGAGCACTACCAGCGTGGAGAGCAACGCCAAGAAGCTGGCCCGATCGCCAAGCGGCTGCACCACGTCCTTACAGTTCGACAAGACCGGAACGTTCCTCGTCTACTTCGAACACAAGGGTCACGTGGCCGGCCTCGACGGCACCTGTCCGACGAGCAACACGTCCTACGACCGAGCTGGAGCCGACGTCGCCAAACAAGCGGTCAGCCTCACCGACAGCAAGGGCAACGACGTCGAGTTGTCGGATGCCGGCGGCAAGTCATACGACGCAGGCGGGTTCCAGGGTGAACTGATCTCGACCGTGCGAATCGATTCCCCCGGTGTGTATCGCCTGTCGATCACTCCGAGTGACCCCACCGACACCGACTACGTGTTGGCCATTGGCAACGACCCGAAGTCCGACCAGAGCACGTTGCTGATCGCAGGGATCGCCTCGATAGTCGGTGGTCTGATCATCGGTGGGTTGCTGATGCTCCTCGGCCTGCGGCGCAGGGCACTGCCGGAAGCGGCTGTGTTGGTGGCGCCAACCTGGCAGACGCCACCAACGCTGGTTCAACCGCAGACGGCGATGCCATCTCAGCCATACGGTGACACGACGGTTGTTCGCCAGCCGCCCGGTTACACACCGCGACCCGGCTACACACCGCCGCCCGGTTACACACCTTCGCCGAGCTACGGGCCAGGTAGCTACAGCCAACCACCGGATCCGAGCCAAGGTGTGCCTGTGGACCCCGATCTGCGTCCGCATCCACCGGCAAGTCCGTTCAGCCCGCCGAGCCCACCAGACGACGACAATCGGTGGCAGAACCCCTAGAAAGAGTTAGAGGACAAGCCTGGCAGACGTCTCAGAGACGCCGCATGACGGTTACGACCCGTCCGAACACCTGTACCTGATCGGCGTTGAACTTCAACGGAGAGAGGCGAGCGTTGGCCGGCTCGAGGATGATCGAGCGGCCCTCTCGGCGGAACGTCTTGACGGTCGCCTCCTCGCCTGGGATGCCGGCGATGACGATGTCGCCATTCTTTGCGGTGGTCTGGGTGACCGCTGTGACATAGTCGCCGTTGAGGATGCCGAGCTCGATCATCGAGTCACCGCGGACGCGCAGCATGAACAGCTCGCCGGGCCCGGTGAAGTCTTCCGGCATCGGGAACAGCTCTTCCACGTTCTCCTGGGCGAGCACGTCGGTTCCCGCAGCGACATCGCCCACCAGCGGAACGTGTCGTACCGGACGTCGCTCGATGGCAACACCCGACGAGGGGTCGAAGCGCACCTCGATGGCCCGCGGCTTGGTTGGGTCGCGTCGCAGGTATCCCAATCGCTGCAGCGTGGCCAAATGGCTGTGCACGGTCGACGGGGAAGTGAGCCCGACCGCCTCGCCGATCTCGCGCACGCTGGGCGGGTAGCCGCGAGTCCGCAAGCTGGTCTCGATGTAGTCGAGGATGCCGCGCTGGCGGGTGGTCAAGGTGTCATTCATGGCCAGAGCGTACGCGCGTTCGAGGTCAAGGTCAAACACCCGTTCGTGATACACGTGTTCGAAATGGGGGTTGACATCGAACGTGGGTTCGTGGCACACTCCGAACGAGCGTTCGACATACACCTGTTCGCCATACACCTGTTCGTAAAACACCTGTTCGAGAACACCCGTTCCCTGCCTGGCGGCCCGCCGCCCTGTTCTGGTCTCAGCCAACTGGAGCCCGAGATGTCCGTTGCCCTTACCGTCGTCGTTCCCCGGCGCCTCGCCATTCCGGCGTCCGATGCTGTGTTTCGCAAGCGTCGCATCGCAGTCGTCGTCGTCCTGGCCATCGTGTTGGCGCTGGGCATCGGCGTCGGCCAAGCCCTGGCGAGCCGTGGGGGTGTCCCTGCCTCCACCTCTACGG
>JBDSMK010000042.1:0-3673 GCA_039915905.1 Ilumatobacteraceae bacterium | reverse complement strand
GCTCGATGTTTTCGCGCAGGTTCTTGCCGTTGATCTCGTGCCAGATGCCGCGGGCGGTGGCGATCGCCTGGGTCTCGCTCAGGTCGGCGAAGTGGCGGAAGAAGCTTTCCGGGTTCTGGAACACCGTCTCACGCAGCCGCAAGAATCGCTGCACGTACCATTCGCAGATGTCGGACTCTGCGGCGTCGAGGTAGATGCTGAAGTCGAAGTAGTCGCTGACGAATTCGGCTGTCTCCAGCGCTCCCACTTGCAACACGTTGAGGCCCTCGAGGATCAAGATGTCGGGCTGGCACACCGTGGTCACCTCGCCGTCGAGGATGTCGTAGACGATGTGACTGTAAAGCGGTGCCGCAACGCTCGGCTCGCCGCTCTTGACGTCGCGTAGGAACTGCAACAGGCGGCGGGTGTCGTAGCTCTCCGGAAAACCCTTGCGGTTCATGATGCCGCGCTCGTCGAGCACACGGTTGGGGTAGAGGAACCCGTCGGTGGTCACCAGATCAACCTCCGGATGATCGGGCCAGCGGCTCAGCAGCGCCTGCAGAATGCGGCTGAACGTGCTCTTGCCGACGGCGACGCTGCCGGCAACTCCGATGACGTATGGCACCTTGGGAGCCTGCGTTCCGAGGAACGCGGCCGACAGCTTGTGCAGGTTCTGGGTGGCGAGCACATACAGGTTCAGCAGCCTCGTCAGCGGTAGGTAGACGGCGGCCACCTCGTGGAGGTCAATTCGGTCGTTGATGCCGCGCAGCGATTCGAGGTCGGCCTCGCGCAGCGTCAGTGGGGTGGCGGCGCGCAGCGCGGCCCACTCGTCACGATCGAAGCTGAGGTAACGGCCGGACGCGTCGGTCATTGGCCTCGGACCCTACGCTCACGGCGTGGCGGTCTCCCAACGTAAGCGGCTTGGTGCGTGGTACACCCCCGCAGCGTTGGTCGACGCGGTGGTCGCCGAGGTGGC
This sequence comes from Ilumatobacteraceae bacterium, assembly GCA_039915905.1. GTDB lineage: Bacteria > Actinomycetota > Acidimicrobiia > Acidimicrobiales > Ilumatobacteraceae > JAODBQ01. The sequence goes on along the minus strand of JBDSMK010000042.1, from coordinate 2,718 downwards.
ACGCGGCGTGTTCTCGGAGCGTGCGCCGGTGAGCGTTCTCGACCCGGCGTGCGGCGACGGGCGGTTCCTGGCGGCGGTTGCCGAGGCGCTGGCGTCGCGCGGCATCGCGGCCACGCTCACCGGCGTGGACATCGATCCAGATGCCGCCGTGTTCCGGCCGAGCCGGTTACAGGGCGAGTGGATCTGCGCTGATGCCAGGACGATCGACTGGAGAGATAGGCGGTTCGACATAATCGTCGGAAACCCGCCGTTTCTCAATCAGTTGTCGTCGGCGACCTCCCGTGGTGGGCGCTCGGTGTTCGGCGGCGGTCCTTACGCCGACGTGGCCGCCGAGTTCCTTGCACTGTCGATGAAGTTGGCCTCGCCGGGTGGCCGGGTGGGGCTGGTGCTGCCGCAGTCGTTGCTCGCGGCGCGCGACGCGGGCGCTATCCGCGCCGACGTCGCTAGCCGGGGCGCGTTGCGGTGGATGTGGTGGTCGCCTACGTCGATGTTCGATGCCGAAGTGCACTGCTGGGCGGGGGTGTGGGACGTCGGCGCAGCGCAGCGCCCCGAGGTGCGACGGGTCTTCGGCGACTCGTTTGTGACGATTCCTCCGGCTGCCTGGCCCGACGGGGCAGCGGGTTCGTGGTCAGGGCTGATCGCTGATGTTGCCCGCCCGGCGGTCCCCGCCGGCCACGCGACGCTCGGATCGATTGCGATGTTCAAGGTCGATTTCCGCGATCAGTACTACGGCCTGGTCGGTGCCGTCGGCGATGGCGGCGAAGGGTCGCCGCTGATCACCAGCGGGCTGATAGAACCGGGCCGCTGCCTGTGGGGTAGCCGGCCGACGCGGTTCGCCAAGCAGCGCTTCGCCGCACCGCGGGTGGACCTGGCGATGCTCTCGCCGAAGATGCGGCAATGGTCGGCTCAACGGTTGGTGCCGAAGATCTTGATCGCCAACCAGACTCGCGTCATCGAGGCGGTGCACGATCCGCTGGGCATGTGGCTACCTAGCGTGCCGGTCATCACCTGCATCGCCGCCGATGCAGACCGTGTGCTTGACGTTCTCGGTTCCACCGCAGCCACCGAATGGGTGCGTTACCACGCTGCCGGCAGCGGATTGAGCGCAGACGCGGTACGCCTCAACCCGCGACTGCTGGCGTCTATCCCGCTGCCTGATGCACGGTCTGCAACTGCGCCGTAGGCAGCTAGGCCGGCTGCACCTACACCGCTGCCGATCGACGGCTGATCAAGGCGGAGGGGACCCACCTGCGTGACTCGAAGCGTCTCGTGTTGACGATCGCCCGCACGGTCATCCAGCACAACTGCGCGCCCCACAACCCGGCGAGCCCGAGCGATGGGCGCAGGAAGGTGAGCACCGCCAGCGGCACGTAGCCGAGCAGGTTGGCCACCGCGGCACGGCCGAGGAAGCGTTCGTCGTGGGCGCCGATCAATGCTCCGTCGAGTGCGAAGGCGATCGCGCCCGGAAGTTGCATGACCGCCAGGATCAGCAGCCCGAGCGTCAGCCGACCGCGCACGGCGGGGTCGGCGGAGAAGATGTGCGGCACAAGCGGACTGCTCGTCGCCAGCACCGCGGCCAGTAGCAGCCCGCACCAAACCGATAATCGGGTACTGGAGCGTCCCACTCGCACCGCCTCCTCGGTGTCACCGCAGCCGAGTGCGCCTGCAACCAGCGACTGGGCGGGAATCGCCAGTGCGTCCAACATCAGCGCCAGCGCTGTGAACAACTGGATCAGCACCTGGTTGGCGGCCAACGTCGGTGTGTCGATCCGTGCTGCCACGAGCGTGGCCGAGTTCCACACCGCGTACATCGCGAGTGAGCGGATAGCGAGGTGGCGTCCTGTGATCAGCATCGGGCGGTAGCGCTGCCATTGCGGCCTGCTCCTCGATGTGTGGCGTCGCAGGACACGCACGAACCACAGCGCCGCGCCGATCTGCACCAGCACCGTGGTCCAGGCCGATCCGGCGATGCCGAGGTGCAGTCCGTACACCGCGATCACCTCCGTGATCACGTTGACGATGTTGGCCGCTATCACGATCTGCATCGGCTTGCGCAGGTCATTGAGACCGCGCATCACCCCGTGGCCGACCAGGGTGATCAGTACGAACGGAAGCCCGACAGTCGAGATTCGCAGGTAAAGAGTGGCAGCGTCGAGCACCGCGCCTCGGCCCCCGAGGGCCCATGCCAGCGGCCGCGCCGCGATCGCCAACGCGGCGCCGGCGAGCACGCCGATGATCACCGCCAGCGACAACGCGTCGGCCGCGGCGCGGCGGGCGTCGTCGGGTCGGCCGGCGCCGTGGGCGTAGGCGATGTCGGGGGTCACGCCGTACTCCAGGAAGCTCGCCAGAGACACGAACGTGAGCAGGATCGTCGCGGCGATGGCCAGGCCGGCGAGCTGGGCGGTGCCGATGCGACCGACGATCGCCGTGTCGACCAGCACGTACAGCGGTTCGACGGCCAGCGTGCCGAGCGCTGGCAGCGCGAGGTGGACGATGCGTCGATCGAGGTCGTCGCGCAGAATCCCCCGAGGCACCGCGGAATGCTGCCACGCCGAGCTCGATCACCCGAGCCGATCGGCGTTCGCGAGCGATGCTGCCCTTGTCAATCGGTGTGTGTGTGTGTGGCTTCAGGCGCCCATGTGGGTTGGTCTACGATTTTGCCCCGGCCGGATTGTTTCGGCGAAGTCCGCCGAACACCCTGACGCAGCCGCTCCACTC
>JBDSMK010000029.1:0-4776 GCA_039915905.1 Ilumatobacteraceae bacterium | reverse complement strand
CAAGGAGGTTTCGTCGAAGGTCTGCTTCGTGCACGAAGGCGTCGTCCACGAGGAGGGGCCGCCGGAGATGATCTTCGGTGACCCGCAGCAAGACCGTACCCGCGCCTTCCTCCAGCGGATCATCGATGCCGGACGTCTGTGACGGCTGTTTGTGCCCGGCGTTTGTGCCCAGTGTTTGTGCCCGGCGGCTGTGCCGACTGTTGTGCCGGCTGTTGTGACGTCCGGCTGTGAGGTTGATGATGAGACGTAAAACGTCTTAGTATCTCAGTTATGGCCGGGGCTCAGGAGACGCAGGTGCTCGATGCCGTGAAGCGTTGCTGCGCACGGTGGGGCGTAGCGAAGGTCACCATCGACGACATCGCCACCGAGTCCGGCGTCTCGCGAGCCACTCTCTACAGGATGTTCCCCGGCGGCAAGGACGTGCTCTTCGAGGCGCTGCGGCTGCGCGAGCTGGAAGAGTTCTTCACAGCCATGCGCACCGACGTCGAAGACGTTGCCGACCTCGAGGAACTCATCGTGCGCTGCGTCGTCGTCGCCACCCGAGAGCTGCGGGCCGACCAGCACCTGGCGATGATGATGGCATCCGAGCCGGGTGCCGTGCTCGGTCAGCTCACCGTCGAGGGGCTGCCACGGATCATCCGCGTCGGCACCGTGTTCCTCGCCCCGCTGGCCGACAGGTTCCTGCCCCGGCGCCATTCGGCGCGGCTCGTGGAACTGCTCTCCCGGCTTGTCATCAGCTACTTCCTGGCGCCTTCGGCGCGTATCGATCTCGGTGATCCGAAGTCGGCCCGGCCATTCGTGCGGGCTTTCGTTCTTCCAGCTTTCAACCATCTACAGAGGAGCACAACATCATGACGATGACCAACGACAAACCCATGTTCAACGACGACCAGACAATTCTCGGTCGCTCGGGTATCGACGACATCGACGCGATCCTTGCCATCCCGACCCATGATCCCGACGATGTCCTGCACGTTGTCAAGAACAACGCGGATGCGGTCTTCACGTGGGACTACACGCTGGCTCGCCCGCCGCTGCGCAAGCTGTACGAGAAGGCCAAGACAGGGCAGTGGAACGGTTCGACCGATCTCCCCTGGGACACCGACGTCGACGTTGAGAGGACGATGACCCAGGACATGGAGCTCCTCGGCACCGGCGTCGATCCCTCTGTGTACATCGGCACCCCGGTGGAGAAGTGGGGCGACAAGGAGTGGCTGCAGTTCGGCATTGAGGGCCGCAACTGGACACTCAGCCAGTTCCTCCACGGCGAGCAGGGTGCGCTGATCTGCACCGCCAAGATCACCGAGACGGTGCCGTGGTACGACGCCAAGCTCTACGCCAGCACCCAGGTGATGGACGAGGCCCGGCACGTGGAGGTGTTCGCTCGTTACCTAACGGAGAAGCTCGGAGGTAGCTACCAGGTCAACTCCCACCTGCGCATGCTGCTCGACGACATCATCAACGACAGTCGTTGGGACATGACCTACCTCGGCATGCAGGTGATGGTGGAAGGCCTCGCGCTGGCAGCGTTCGGTTTCCTGCACCAGTTGACCGGCGAGCCGCTGCTGAAGCAGTTGCTGCGCTACGTGATGAGTGACGAGGCGCGTCACGTGGCGTTTGGCGTGCTCAGCCTGAAGGAGGTCTACGAGGGAATGAGCGATGCCGAGATCAAGGACCGCCAGGAGTTCGCCTTCGAGGCCGCAGTTCGGATGCGCGACCGGTTCATGCAGCAGGAGGTATGGGAGCGGATGGGCATCAACACCCGCGAAGTCCTTCCACTGGTGATCGCCGACCCCACTCGCACTGTGTTCCAGCAGATGCTGTTCTCCAAGATTGTGCCGAACTGCAAGAAGCTCGGGCTGCTCGACCGCAACGGTAAGTGGCTGCGCCACCGTTTCGAGGAGATGGGCGTCATCCAGTTCGAGGATTGGACCGACACAGGCGAGGAGTACGGAGCGTTCGAACTCGGCAACGAGGCTCCAGCGCCCGTTCCCGCCTGACGGCTAGACGGCCCGACAACTTGACGGGCTCCAGTAGACAAGTACAATACAAGTTGTGGATGTCGACTGGAGCCCCGCTCAATACCAACGTTTCGCTGCCCAGCGGGCGCTGCCGTTCCACGATCTGCTGGCCCTTGTCCAACCCGCCGACTTCCATCGCGGAATCGATCTTGGTTGCGGTCCTGGCGAACTGACCGCGTTGGCCACCCAGCGACTCGATGTCGCCGAGATGCTCGGCATCGACAACTCGCTGGCAATGCTCGAATCGGCGGCGCGATGGGCCACACCGCATCTGCGGTTCGCCGCCGGCGACATCGACACCTGGACTGCCGATCATGATCATGACCTGGTGCTGGCATCGGCCAGCTTGCAGTGGGTGCCCGATCATCCGGCTTTGCTTGCCCGGCTGACCGAGGCGCTTGGCGCTGGCGGTCAACTGTTGGTGCAGGTTCCCGCCAACTCGAACATGCCTTCGCACCGTGTAGCCACGGACCTGGCCAACAGCGCCACCTACAGCGATGCTTTCGGTCCGCAGGGCCCGCCACCAGATCCGGTCGCCGAGAACGTTCTGCAACCCGAGCAGTACTCACAGTTGCTGTTCGACCTCGGATTCGAGCAGCAGCACGTGCGCCTGCAGGTGTACCCGCATGTCCTCCCAACGACTGCGGCGATCGTGGAGTGGACACGCGGAACGACTCTGACGCGCTTCCAGAAGCTGTGCCCGCCGGACGTGTTCGCGCAGTTCGTCACCGACTACGAGCAGCAGTTGGTCGATTTGCTAGGCGATGCCCGGCCGCAGTTCTTCCCGTTCCGCCGGATCCTGATGTGGGGACGGATGCCCTAGCGGCGAGCGAATGGCGTGTCCTCAATTCGCAACAGCGTCCGACGAGGCGGATAGCCCGGCGTAGACAGTGGAGACTACGATGTAGCGGTGTCCGACGATGTAGCGGTGTCCGAGCCCGCCTTCCGCACACTCCACGCACTGCGAATCAAGGGCTTTGCCAAGGTCGAGGTTGTCGCCGAGATCGCCGATGTCGACGTCCACGAGGCACGCGAGCATCTCGTCTTGCTGGCCGAACGCCAGATGGCTATGTTCCGCGAGGCGAGGGAGCTGTGGCAGCTCACCCCGGCGGGCCGCGATGAGCACGCAAAGGCGCTGGCCGACGACGTGCTGGAGGTTCGCAGTGACGGTCGGCTAGGACCGCCATATGCGCAGTTTCTCGCATTGAACGACGAGTTCAAGGTGCTCTGTGGCGACTGGCAACTGGTGGACGGGAAGCCCAATTCGCACGACGACGCGGCATACGACCGGGCGGTTATCAGGCGGCTGGCGCTGCTGAACCGGCGGGCGCTACCAGTGGTGCATGACTTTGGCGGCCTGCTGTCGCGATTGCTGCCTTACGGACCAAGGCTGGCGCATTCCAGCCAGCGCGTCGCCAATGGTGAAACAAATATGTTCACCGGTGTGATGTGCGGCAGCTACCACGATGTGTGGATGGAGCTCCACGAAGACCTGATACTCACCCAAGGCCTTGATCGTTGCAACGAAGGGTCGTTCTGATGGGTCCGCAGGAGCCACGCTTCGGACGAGTCCTGACGGCGATGGTCACCCCGTTCGACGCCGACGGCGAGCTGGATCTCGATGGGGTGCGCATGCTGGCACGGTGGCTGCAGGACAACGGCAACGACGGGCTTGTTATCGCCGGCACCACGGGTGAGGCTCCAGTACTGACTGACGACGAACGGCTGAGCCTGTTCGCAGCGGTGTGTGAGGCGGTGACCATCCCGGTCATTGCCGGTGCTGGAACCAACGACACGCGGCACTCCGTGAACCTCACCCGAGAGGCCACCGCGCTCGGTGTAGCCGGGATCCTGGCGGTTTGCCCCTACTACAACCGTCCATCGCAATCGGGCATCGAAGCTCACGTCACAGCAATGGCGGCGGCCACCCACCTGCCGGTGATGATCTACGACATCCCAGCGCGCACCGGCCGTAAAATCGCCACGTCCACGTTGCTGCGGCTGGCAACCGAGGTCGCCAACGTCGTAGCCCTGAAGGACGCCGCCGGAAACCCCGCGGAGACAGCCGTAGTTGTGGCCCATGCGCCGGCGGGGTTCCAGGTTTACAGCGGCGACGACTCGATGACCCTGCCGCTGCTCGCCACCGGCATCGTCGGCACGGTGGGGGTGGCCACCCACTGGACGTCGGCCGATCACCAGGAGATGTTCGACCTTTGGGGCAAGGGCGAAAATTTTGCTGCCCGCCAGGTGAACGCTCGGATGTTGGAGAGCTTTGCCTTCGAGACCGGTGACGACGCGCCCAACCCGATACCGACGAAAGCGATGCTGCGTCATCTCGGTCTGCCGGCCGGGCAGGCCCGGCTGCCGATGGGTGATGCGCCGCTGGCGGTGGAACAGCGGGCGGCCGAGGTGTGGTCCAACCTGCTGCGCCGGCGCGAGTCGTAGCCCGATTCGAGGTCGAAATCCGGTTGACTGGCGAGATGCCTGAACCCATCCGAATCGTATTCCTCGGTGGCCTCGGGGAGATCGGCCGCAACTGCATGGCGATCGAGCAGCAGGACCGGATCCTTCTGATCGACTGCGGGTTGATGTTCCCGGATGCCGACATGTACGGGATCGATCTCGTGCTGCCGGACTTCACCTGGCTGCGCGAGAACTCCGAACGGATCGAAGGCGTGGTGGCCACCCACGGCCATGAGGACCACGTGGGCGCACTGCACTACCTGCTGCGCGAGATCAGCGTGCCGATCTACGG
>JBDSMK010000420.1:0-4689 GCA_039915905.1 Ilumatobacteraceae bacterium | reverse complement strand
CAGCTCGCGGTGGTGCCCGGCGATCACCTCAGCGCGGTGTCCAGCCCCGAGTTCGCCGACGCGATCGTCGCCTTCCTCGCTGATTGTGACTGACTGAACAGCAGGACCGACGTCGTTTGGTGCCCGTAACCTGAGGGGTCGTGGCGCTACGTCGATCCGGTGCGCTGTGGGTGGTGATCAGCGCAGTCACCTACTCGCTGTTCGCGGTGTTCACCAAGAACGCACTCCGTGAAGGTCTGCGCCCCACGGACCTGTTGGTGTGGCGTTTTGCCATCGCTGTTCCGGTGATCTGGGCGGTGGTCGGGTGGCGCGCCCACCGCGGTGGCCCGCGACCCAACCGTGCCCCCGTGCGTCACATGTTCGTGCTCGGAGTGCTCTTCGGAGTGCTCGCGTTGCTGGCCTTCACCGCCCTTGACCACCTCTCTGCCAGCCTTTACACGGTGATCATCTACACCTATCCGGCGATGGTCGCGGTCGGCGCCTGGGCGCTCGGCCAACCGGCACCCCGGCTGCTGTGGGGCGCTCTGGCGGTGACGTTGTCGGGGATCGCGTTGACCACGATCCCGGTGGCGCTGTCGGCTTCCACCCAGGTGGAGACGATCGGTGTGGTCTTCACCGTGCTCAATGCCACGTTCTACGCGGTCTACGTGCTGTGGAGCGGGCGGTTGCTGGGTGCCGAGCGCCCACCCGGCCAGAGTTACGACGGCATCGTCTGCGCCGCCTGGAGCCTCACCGGATCGTTGCTGTTCGCCGTCGCCGTAGGCTTGTACAGCGGGGTACGCGCCCCGCACACCTCGGACGCGATGCTCGGTCTTGTCGGGTTGGCGGTGATCAGCACCGTCATCGCCGGGATGACGTTGCTGATCGGGATGGCCACCCTCGGCCCGGCCACCGCCGCCACGATCGCCACCTTGGAACCGGTGTTGACGTTGCTGTGGGCAGTCACATTGCTGAACGAGTCACTGATGACGGTGCAATTGGCGGGCGCCGCGCTGGTGATCGGCGGGGTCACCTGGGCACAGCGGATGAGCGTCTCGCGAGCAGTGCCACGAGCACGGCGGTCACCTCGACGGGGTCTCTCACCCGTTGATCTGCCGACGTCGCCCCCGGTCCGACCTTGATACCCAGGTCGCTACCGGTGAGCACGGCGAACGCATCCTCGTCGGTCACGTCGTCGCCGATGAAGAGCACCGCCGTGGCACTGAACCGCTCGCGCAGATGCGCTACCGCGGAGCCCTTGTGAGCCTCGACCACAGATAGTTCGACCACCTTCTTGCCATGCATCGTACGCACCCCGGTGATGGTCGCCGGCCCGCCCAGCACCGCTTCTACCACCGCCGGTTGCTGGTCGGGCCGCACCTCCCGGTAGTGCACCGCAATGCTGGCGCTCTTGCGTTCGAGGTGCACACCGGGGGTGGCGGCCAGCGCCGTCAGTCCGCAGTAGATCTCGTCGAGCAACGCAGTCGCGGCCGGCGCAATGGTGGAGCCGAACGCCTCGTCGAGCTCGGCACCATGAGAACCGACGAGCACAAACGCATCGTGCTGCGCGGTGAGCCCGATCAGCTCGCGGCGCGACCGCCCGGACACCACCGCGACATGTGTTCGGGCAAGGTCGGCGAGCGACTGCAACGCGTCGATCGCCTGCGGCTGTGCTCTGGCCGACGCCGGATCGAGCACTATCTCCGCCAGCGTGCCGTCGAAGTCGCAGGCGACCAACAGCACATCGGCAGCGGCCAGCACGTCGAGGCGTGCCAGCAGTGTGCTGTCGAGACTCCGACTCGGCTCGGGTGCAACCGTCAAGCCTGCTCCAGATCCCGCAGGAAATCGGCCGACCATCGAGCAGCGTCGTGTTCGTGCACGCCTCGCCGCAGCACTGACATGGCGCGTCGCTGGCGCGCCACATCGGGAGTCACGGCCCGCTCGATGGCAGTTTTCAGTGCGTCGACGTCGAACGGGTTGACGAGGGTCGCGCGTCGCAGTTGGTGCGCCGCACCGGCGAACTCAGACAGCACCAGTTCTCCGCTGTTGTCCAGCCGCGAGGCGACGAACTCCTTGGCCACCAGGTTCATCCCATCGCGGAACGGGGTGACGACCATCACGTCGGCGGCAAGGTACAACGCGACCACGTCGCGAAACGACTGGCTCTGATGCAGGTAGGTCACCACGCTGCCACGGATGTTGCCGAAGTCACCGTTGATGCTGCCGACGAGCTGCTCCACGGCAGTACGGATCTCGGCGTAACCGGGGGCATCGTCGCGGGTTGGTTGGGCGATCTGCACCATTACGGTCTGCGCCGGGTCCAGCCGGCCCTCCATCAGCAGCTCGCGGAAGGCGCGGAGCCGCACCTCGATACCTTTGGTGTAGTCCAGCCGGTCTACTCCGAGCAGCACGGTGGTGGGCGAGCCGAGTTCCTCACGGATGGCATGTGCCCGGTCGATCGTGGCTTGTTCGGCCGCGATCGAGCGGACGTGTTCGGCGTCGATGCCGACCGGATAGGTGTGCACCAGCGAACGGCGGCCGTCGTGGGCCACATACCTGCCGAACACCGGAGCTCCCAGCAGACGCTTTGCAACGGCCCGGAAGTTTTGCGCGCCGACCACGGTTTGGAAGCCGATCACGTCGGCGCCAAGCAGGCCACGCACGATCTCGGTGCGCCACGGCAGGCGGAGGAACAGTTCCTGTGCTGGGAACGGGATGTGCAGGTAGAAGCCGATGCGCAGATCCGGTCGGAGGGCCCGCAGCATGCCGGGGACGAGCTGCAGCTGATAGTCGTGGATCCATACGATCGAATCTCGGCGGGCGACGCTGGCGGTGGCTTCGGCAAACCGTTGGTTCACGGCGACGTATGCGTTCCACCACGACTTCTCGAACTGTGGCACCACGATCGCGTCGTGATACAGCGGCCACAGGGTGCTGTTGGCGAAGCCGTTGTAGTAGTCCTGCAGTTCGTCGCTGCTGAGCTCCACGGGATGAAGGTCGATGCCCTGGCGATTGGGAGTTTCGAAACTGAACGGAGCCGGTGCCGGTCCTGGAACACCGCTCCAGCCGACCCATGAGGTGTTGCTGGTGGACACTGCGGGCTCCAGCGCCGACACCAGCCCGCCTGGGCTCGACTCCCATGCGCCGGGAGTCTCGGCGACCTGACGGACGGGAAGCCGATTGGCCACCACCACGAGGTGGCGCCGGTGGTCCTCCGCGTGGCTCGTTCCTGCTTCGTGCTGGTCAGCCATACGTCTACCTTGCCACTCTTGGTCGAGCGAGCTGTCACCGCTGCGCCGCCGGTGAAGCGGTGAGGCCGATGACGTCGCCGTGTGCGGCGCACTTGTTGGGGCGCCGACGAATAGCGTGGAGGGCATGAGCAGTGCGACCACCCGCATCGGTTTCCTTGGCCCGCGGGGCACGTTCACGGAGCAGGCACTGAACACGCAGCTCGACCTCGCCGACGCCCAGCGCGTGCTCTACCGCACGATGCCCGACGTGCTCGACGCGGTGGTCAACGATGAGGTGGACTACGGGTTCGTCGCGATCGAGAACTCCATCGAGGGGATGGTCAACCTCAGCCAGGACGAGCTGGCGTTCACCCACGACCTGTTGATCCACCGGGAGGTCGTGCTCGACATCGAGCATTGCTTGGTGGCTCCTGTCGGCACCACGCTGGACAGCGTGAAGGTGGTGCTGTCGATCCCGGTGGCCACGGCGCAGTGCCTCGCCTACCTCCGCGCTGTGTTACCCGATGCCGAGTTGACCGCCACCAACTCCACTGCCGAGGCTGCCCGGCTGGCCGGTGAGAGCCACGGCTGCGCGGCTGTTGCGCCACGCGTTGCCGCCGAACTGTACGGACTGAACGTGCTGGCCGCGAACATCGCAGATCATCCGGGCAACCAGACCCGCTTCGTCCTGGTGGCGCGCGGCGGTATTCCAGCGCCGACCGGCCATGACGTCACCGCGCTCGTCGTCTTCCAGCGCGCCGACGCCCCGGGCAGCCTGATCTCGATCCTGCAGGAGTTCGCGGCGCGTCGGATAAACCTCTCCAACCTGTCATCGCGGCCCACCAAGGCCGGTGGTCTCGGCGACTACTGCTTCATCGTCTACGCCGACGGTCACATCGCCGACGAGGTGATGGCCGACGCTTTGCGAGCGCTACGCGCGAAGCAGGGCTCGGTGAAGTTCCTCGGTTCGTATCCGGCAGCCGGGGGGGTGTCGCAAACAACGGGCGAACACACCGATGCACGGTGGCGCGAGGCGGATCACTGGGTGCGGGAGCTTCGCCGGATGATCTCATCGGACCTCGGTGGCTGAGGTCGTGCCTGCACCCCATCGAACTGTTCGCCGCGCTGGTCGGTTGACGGTTGCACTGGTTGCTTGTGCCGCGTTCGTTGCGCTGCTCACCGTGGCGGTGCCGCAGCGCGTGCCGACCGTCGCCGCGGACGTGTCGTCGGGTTCCGCGTGTGATGCCCCGGCGCAGCTCGGTCCCGGCGCCAGCGGGGCACCGGTGGCCTGTCTGCAGTTCCTTTTGAGCCTGACCGGCGTCTATCGCGGTGAGTTGACCAGCTACTACGACAGGACCACGGCCGAGGCGGTCGCGGCCTACCAGTCAATGCACCCACCGCTTACGCCCGACGGGCTGGCCTCTGTGGCCACTCTCACCGAAATGGGCATCTACAGGGCAGCCGCCGCCCAGCCGCCGGC
>JBDSMK010000413.1:0-3011 GCA_039915905.1 Ilumatobacteraceae bacterium | reverse complement strand
TGGTGGCGATCGACAACGCCACCTACAAGGCGCTGTCGGATCATTCCGGGCTGAAGTTGAACACGCTGAAGAACTACCGCCAACAACTGGTCTTCGAGCTCGGTCATCATCACGGCCTGCGCGACCCGAGCCTGCGCGAGATGCAGTCGTTCGCCCAGCGCTGCAACCCGTTTCTCAAGCCGTATGTCGACGCGGCCCTCGCCGGCCGGGCCAACTGAACCGGCGCCAGCTGAGCCCGCACCGTTGAACCGGATCGTCCGCTCCGCTTTGGCCTTGGCACTTGGCTTCGGAGTGGCCATCACCGCGATCAACGTCAGCGATGACGTCCCGGGCGACAAGCCAGGGACCAACCTCGGCCAACTGAACATCGACAGCTACTGCCAGAGGGCATTCGACAGCACAGCCTCCGCGATGACCCCGACCGGCGACGCATACGGGTGGAAGTGTCTGTTACGGCACAACGGGCTGTTCACCTCGGTGGATGTGGACGTCTCGTTGGCCTGTCAGACGATGTTCGGAGCACCTGCCTACGCCCAGTCGTTCGACACCTCCAACCGCTACAGCTGGCAGTGCTTTCGAGGTCCGAATCCGGGCAGGCCGGTCGGCTAGCTGCTACGACCGGCTATCAAACGCGGCGAGCAGCTTGGTGATGCCGAGTTCGGCGCTACTCAGCGCTGTCGCCGGCGCGATACCGCCTTGCATGATCGCGGTGCAAGCGCTTTGCATCACGCTGTCGGCCTCGGCCGACGGGCCGATCAACAGCCCCCCGGCAGCGACGGTGCCGGGCATCGCGGCCAACTGGTCGTAGCCCACCTTCAGCTCCGGATGCTGCTGCCAGGCTTGCTCGGTGGCGGGTTCGGCGGCCACCGTTGTGGTCGGCGGCACGTATCCAGTGGCGGCGTCGAACATCGCCATCCGAGCCGGGTCCTCCAGCCATCGGGCCACGCTCCACGTCGCTCCGTTGTGCTGCGCGTCGGCGTGGTCGACAATCCACAACGCGTTACCCCCGGCGAGGCTGCCCGAGTTCGGGCCGGGCAGCGGGAGCACCCCGAGCTCGGCGCCTGGGAACGAGTTGGCCTGGAACAGGCCGATGAGGTCGCCGAGCGAGGCCGAGGTGTGCACCGACATCGTCGCCCCATCCTTGGCGTCAACAATCTTCAGGAGGTCGTCGTAGGTGGAGGTGTTGGCGCCGATGTACTGGGCGCTGCCATCGGCAACCGCACCACGCAGCATCGTCAACGCAGCCACGTTGGCGGGCGTGTTGAGGTTCACTTTCACCGGGCCACTGACGTGGCCGTTGTCGGGTTGCCCGAGCAGTTCACCGCGCCTCGCGGTGTACTGCTCCGCAGTCCACACGGCGCACGAGTCGTCGATTACCAGGCCGTGCGGACTTGCCCCGCTTTTGCGGATCTTGCGTGCCGCGTCGATCAGGTCCTGTTCGCTGCGCAGAGGCGTGTTCGGGTCCAGACCGGCGTTGGCGTATTCCACCTTGTCGAACATCAGGATCGGTGTGGACACCCCGTAGGGCAGCGCCTGCAGGTTGCCGTCCACTGTGTATCTGGCGCGTACCGCTGGCAGCAGCGCATCGCTGATCGCCGCCGATCCGGCACATTCGGCGGGGCGCAGGAAGTGCCCGGAGTCCATCAGGGAGGTAGTGGCCTTGTCGCCGGCGATGATCAGGTCAGGCCATTGCTGTAGCGGTGTGTTGACCAGCCGCGAGATCACCTCGCTGTAACCGCCCACCTTGATGGTCTCGATCTGCAGCGTGTGGGTGGCGTTGAACTCGTTGACGAGCTGCCCGAACGCGGTCGGGGCAGAGGTGCCTCCGAGGCTGTGCCAGATGATCACCTTGCCGGCATCCGTGTTCGCTGCACACCGATCTGGCGCTGGCTCTGCCGTGATGGCGTCGGACGTCGAGCTAGTCGTCGTGTCGACCGGTTGCACGCTCTCGCCGCTCGCCGCGTGATCGCCGCTCGCCGCCTGATCGGTGGTGGCGCCGGACGTGCCAGCAGGCGCGGCGGTGGTCTCGACCTCGGCGGAGTGGGTGGCAGGGGCGGGCGTAGCGGTGGACGACGAGCAGCCGATCACCAGCGAGCAGCCGAGCATGAGAGAGCAGCCGATGGCAGCGGTCCGTGCCGAGCGCGACAACGCCCGATACCTCATCTACACCCTTCCCTCCATGGACTTTGCAACGCTTTCAAAGCTGCACCGCAATCACCCGTCGCGGACGGTATCACCGGCTGTCGGCGTGTTGCTGGTTGGGCTGCTGTAGTGCATCTCACGACAGCAGCCCGCACCACGCCGTCGACCGACGACACGAACCGTTGTCTATTGGGGCCGTTGCCCAGTGGGCCCGGTTGGTTGCCGGGCGATCAGCCGCACGCCGCGGTACTGGCCACCAGGCCACCCGCGGGTGTGACGGTGAACAACGTCGACGGGGCGCGCAGCAAACCGGCGTTCACCAGTGTCTGCATCGCTGTGGCACCAGGCTGCCAGGTGCCGCTGTCGGGTGCCGCTGTGATGTCGGAGGATGGAGAGGTGGTGCCGGCTCCGGCGGGGGGCTCGGCACCCGGCCGAGCAGCTGGCCCGGCAGCTGGCTCAGTGACGGGCGCGGTGACGGGCGCGGTTTCGATGGTGGTGCCACCTTGCATCGCGAGGTAGGTGTCGATCGCGGTCTGCAGCACAGCACGCTCGGCGGTGCACGATGCGCCATTGGCGGCATCGAGCGGATGAGCGGCGACGCTTGCAACCGGTGCGCCGGAGGTTGCTGCCGAGTCTGATGAACGCATCGCCGACACCGTCACCGCCGATATCACCCCGACCACAATCACCCCGATCAGCAACCCGATCATCGAGCCGCTCCCCCGATCACGACGGCCATCGCTGATGTTCATATGTGTTGTCCCTCTCTGTCTTAACCCCAACGTTTCAGTAGCGCCCGGGGTGTCGGGGGCGCGTGCGGTTTTGGGGCTTGTGCCGTTGGTCGGTTCTGTCGGGGTGGGTTGGGGCGC
>JBDSMK010000323.1:0-9173 GCA_039915905.1 Ilumatobacteraceae bacterium | reverse complement strand
CGTCGGCGTGGACCTGTCGGGGGCGATGCTGGTCGGAGCCGACGCAGTCGGCAAGCACCTGCTGATCCGCTTCGACGACGGGCGCACGATGCACGCCCACCTGCTGATGTCCGGGTCGTTCCTCGTCGGGCCGACGGCCACTCAGCCGGTCTGGCGCAGGCGGCTCGAGTTGTGGTTCGACAACGGTCGGCTGACGGCGATCGACGTGCCGCTGCTCGCGATCGTCGCCGGCACCGCCGAGGCCGCAGTCGTCGGCCACCTCGGGCCCGACCTATGCGGGCCTGCCCAGCCCGATCTGATGCTGGTGACCGCGAACCTCCGCCAGTCGCCCGATACCCCGTTGGCCGCTGCGTTGCTCGATCAGCGCAATGCGGCGGGTTGGGGCAACGTCTACGCCGTCGAACTGCCGTTCATCACCGGTGTCTCACCGAACCAGCCGGTCGGCTCGATCGGCAATCTGCTGTCGCTGGTGGGCGTGGGTGTGGCCTTGATCCGCAACAACACCAGTCGCGGACGCCGCAACACCACCGGGAGGCGCCTCCAGTCGGCGGACCATTGGGTATACGGCAAGTCGGGCGGCTCGTGCCCGTTGTGCGGAGCCCGGCTGGCTGACTGGGACGCACGCACCAGCCCGTGGGATCGCGTTGCAGTCTGGTGTCCCGTGTGCCAACCGTCGGCGGAGCCCGGGGTGACACGAGACGTCGACGCCGTCCGAGCAGTGCGGCTGCTGGCGCTGCACCCCGCCCGCCGCGAAGTGGCGTTTGGCGCGGTCACCACCTAAGGGTTAGTGGCCGCAGATGCGGTCGGCTCCGGGTGGTGCGGGAGGCGATTACTTGCACTGCTTGTTGTTGGGCGGCACGTTCTTGGCCGGGTCGACGAGGTAGTCGTCGACCGTGTTCAACGAACAGCGGTTAACGCCGTAACCGGTGTGCTGATCGGCGGTGACCACCACTAGGACCCCCTGTTCGAGCGCCTTGGCCATGTTCCGGGTGCTGTCCAGCGGTGTTGCCGGATCACCTGTGGTTCCCATCACCAAGATTGGCCCGGCGCCCTTGCCGGTTATCTTCACCCGCGGGTCGGGCGATGGTGGGAAGAAGTCGCACTGGTACGAGCCGGTGGTGCCCGGTGATAGCCGCGGTGCGACAGCATTGAACTTCGGGGCGTTGGCATCGTCTTCGGCCACCGTCAGACGGTCCGGACTGTCCATGCAGGAGATCACGTTGAACGCCTCCAGCGAGTTGTCGTACGAGCCGTCCGGTTGGCGTTGGTAGTACTCGTCGTACAACGCCAGCAACCCCGCCCCGTTCCCGCTCTGCGCGCTTGCCAGAGCGTCGGCCAGTTGCGGCCAACTGGCATCGCTGTACATCGCCTCGGCCACGCCGGTAAGTGCTGCGCCGCGGGTCAGCGGCGGACGGCCCTCCTCGGTTGGAATCGGCGAGTCGTCGATGCCCTGCATCAGCGTGTCGAACGCGGCGGCGGCGTTGCCTTCGTTGTTGAACGGGCACTTGCTGTCGGTACTGCATTGCTGCAGGAACGTGTCCAGCGACTTCTCGAAGCCCTTGGACTGCTGCAACCCGCTCTCCACCTCGTCGGCCCCAGGGTCGGCGGCCCCGTCGAGCACAGCAGCTCGCACCGTCGACGGGAACAGTGTGGCCCACGTGGCCCCGAGTTCGCTTCCGTAGCTGAAGCCGAAGTAGCTGATCTTTGCCTCACCCAGTGCCTGGCGGATGGAATCCATGTCGCGGGCGCTGTTGTTGGTGCCGACGAAGTCGAGGATTTTGCTGTTCTTGGAGATGCAGGCATCTGTGAACTGCTTGGCGAGGTCGACGATCTGCTGCTTTGCCGCCGGTGTGTCGGGGGTGATGTCAGAGCTGTTGAAGAAATGGTCGTAGTCGGTGATGCAATCGATCGCCGGCGTGCTCTTGCCGGTGCCACGGGGGTCCCAGGCGACGATGTCGAAGCGGTCCAACAAGTCCTGGCCGTAGATCGCGGTGGCCTGTTCGGCAAGGATCGATCCACCGAAGCCGGGACCGCCAGGATTGACCAGCAACGAGCCGATCCGCAGCTTCGGGTTCGAGGCCTTGTGACGCACGATGTGCAACGTGAACTTGCCCTTCGACGGGTCGTTGTAGTCGATCGGCACCTGCAGGCTGCCCTGCTCCACGTTCTTGTCACTGCCGAGCTGGTGCCAGCCGAACGGATCGGCGGCCGGGGTGCTGGTCGGGGCGGTGGTGCTGTTGTTTGGCGCGGACGTGTCGTTGGTTGCAGAAGTGCTCGGGGTGACGGCGGTGCTCGGCGTGCTCGGCGCGCCGCTGTTGTTCGAGTCGCTGTTCAGCGCTGATGGTGCACGCTGGCTGCCGCACGCCGCGGCCAACAGGGCGAGCGCCATCAGCGAACAGGTGAGGACCTTGCGCATCCGCAGAAGCTAGTGCGGCGGCGCCGGTGGGTGCCTGGCAGTGCACTGCGTATCCTCCACCAGCATGCGGATGGGTCCACACTCGATGATGCCGCGCGATGCGAGCGCGGTGCGAGGAGCCAAACTGCGCGGCGACGCAGTGCGTCGGGTTTGGCGATTCGCTCGCCCGTACCGCTGGATAATCGTCGGCTTCCTGGTGGCCATCGTGGTCGACGCGTTGATCGGGCTGATCCCGGCGCTGGCGTTCCGTTCGATACTCGACAATGGCATCCCGAAAGGCAACCGCGGGCTGATAACGACGCTGGCGATGTTGGTCGTCGCCGAGTCGGTGCTCGACGCCGCGCTGGCCATCGCCCAGCGGTGGTGTAGCGCGCGCATCGGCGAAGGGCTGATCTACGACCTCCGTGTGGCGTTGTTCGCCAAGGTGCAGCGGATGCCGATCGCGTTCTTCACCCGCACCCAGACCGGAGCGCTGACCAGCCGGTTGAACAACGACGTGATCGGCGCGCAGACGGCGGTTACCAGCACGCTCGGCAGTGTCGTCAGCAACGTGGTCGTGTTCGCCACCACATTTGCCGCGATGCTCGCCTTGGAGTGGCGTCTGACGCTGTTGTCGTTGGCCGTACTGCCACTGTTCGTCATTCCTGCCAAGCGGGTCGGCCGCCGGTTGCAGGCGATCTCGCGCGACAACATGAACACCAACGCTGAGATGAACTCGCAGATGGCGGAGCGCTTCAACGTGGCCGGCGCGCAGTTGGTGAAGCTGTTCGGCAGGTCCGACGACGAGGTCGAGCTGTTCTCTCGCCGTGCAGCGCGAGTACGTGACACAGGCATCCAGTCGGCGATGTACGGGAGGGTGTTCTTCGTCGCACTCGGCTTGGTCGGTGCGCTCGGGGCAGCCGCGATCTACGGCGTCGGAGCGCACCTGGTCGTCAGCGGAAACATCTCCAGCGGCACGCTGGTGGCCCTCGCTGCGCTGGTCACCCGGATCTACCAACCGCTTACCGGGCTGACCAACGCGCGAGTCGATCTGATGACCGCAATGGTCAGCTTCGAGCGGGTGTTCGAGGTTCTCGACGCACCGGAGAACGTGACCGACAAGCCGGGCGCGGTGGACCTGGTAAGGCCCGAGGGCAGCATCGAGTTCGACGACGTGTGGTTCCGCTATCCCAACGCGGTCGATGTGACGGTGGCCTCGCTGGAGGCGCCCTCCACGGTGGCCGCAACGGACTCTGATCGCGACGTGCTACGCGGAGTGACGATGATGGTGCGTCCGGGCGAGACCGTTGCCCTGGTGGGTGCCTCCGGTTCGGGCAAGACCACCCTCGCGGGGCTGATCGCGAGGCTCTACGATGTGACCGGCGGAGCGGTGCGGATCGACGGCCAGGACGTGCGTGACCTGACCCAGCACTCGCTGCGGGCGGCCATCGGAGTGGTCTCGCAAGACCCCCACCTGTTCCACGAGACGATCGGCTCCAACCTGCTCTACGCCAAGCCGGACGCGACGATTGCTGACCTCGATGCGGCGTGCCGGGGGGCGCAGATCTACGACGTAATAGCTGAGCTGCCCGACGGTTATGACACCGTGGTCGGCGAGCGTGGCTACCGCCTCAGCGGAGGCGAGAAGCAGCGGCTTTCGATCGCCAGGCTGTTGCTCAAGGACCCCGCTGTGATGATCCTCGACGAGGCCACCAGCCACCTCGACAACGAGAACGAGGCCCATGTCCAGGCCGCGTTGGACGAAGCGATGCGCGGCCGCACCGCGCTGGTCATTGCCCACCGCCTGTCGACCATCCGCGACGCCGACCGCATAGTTGTGCTGTCCGATGGGCGCATCGTGGAGCAGGGCACCCATGAGGAGCTGATGGAACTGGGCGAGGTGTACGCCGCTCAGGTCCGTGCCGGGGAGACGTTGCCAACGGGCGTCGTGGTGCTGCGATGACCGACTACCTGCGCAAGATCCTGACCGCGCGGGTCTACGACGTCGCCCGCGAGACCGAGCTGGAGCCTGCCGTCGGGTTGTCGCAGCGAACCGATTGCAGGGTGCTGCTCAAGCGGGAAGACAACCAGCCGGTGTTCTCGTTCAAGCTGCGTGGCGCGTACAACAAGATGGCGCTGCTCGCGCCGGAGGTGCGCGCCCGCGGGGTGATCGCCGCGTCGGCCGGCAACCACGCTCAGGGTGTGGCCCTCGCCGCGGCGCGGCTGGGCTGCCGGGCGGTGATCGTGATGCCGATTACTGCTCCGCAGGTGAAGGTGGATGCTGTTCGTGCGTTCGGCGGGCAGTGGGTCGAGGTGGTGCTCAGTGGCGACTCGTACTCCGACGCCAAGGAGGTCGCCGATGTGATCGGAGCAGCGCGCGGCCTGGAGTTCGTCCACCCGTTCGACGACCCCGACGTGATCGCCGGTCAAGGCACGATCGGAATGGAGATCGTCCGCCAGCACCCAGACCGGATCGACGCGATCTTCGTCGCCATCGGCGGTGGCGGGCTGATCAGCGGTATCGCTGCATATGTCAAGGCGGTCCGCCCGGAGATCCGCATCATCGGGGTTCAGGCCTCCGATTCCGACGCGATGGCCCGCTCGATCGCCGCCGGACGGCGAGTGAAGCTGCGCGACGTCGGGTTGTTCTGCGACGGCACCGCGGTGAAGCAGGTGGGCAAGGAGACGTTCCGGTTGTGCCGCCAGTTGGTGGACGAGATCGTGCTGGTCGACACCGACCAGATCTGCGCGGCGATCAAGGACGTGTTCGAAGACACCCGCAGCATCCTCGAGCCTGCCGGCGCGCTGGCCATTGCCGGGCTCAAGTCGTGGGTGGCGGCCAACGATCGCCACGGCGACACGCTGATCGCGGTGGCCTGCGGGGCGAACATGAACTTCGAGAGGTTGCGTTTCGTGGCCGACCGGGCCGAGGTCGGCGAGGCCCGCGAGGCGGTGTTCGCGGTGACCATCCCGGAAGTGCGCGGCTCGTTCGTGAAGTTCTGCGCGGTACTCGACGGGGCGAGCATCACCGAGTTCAACTACCGCGTCGCCGGCGACGACGGCTCGGCGCACGTGTTCGTCGGGGTCCAGGTCGGTGGGCGCGCCGACGCGGCGCGGATCGCCGGCGAGCTCCGCGACGCGGGTTTCACTGTGCTCGACCTGACCGATGACGATCTCGCCAAGCAGCACCTGCGCCACATGGTCGGAGGCCGTTCGCCCCAGGCTCATGACGAACTGCTGTACCGCTTCGAGTTTCCCGAGCGGCCCGGTGCACTGATGCGGTTCCTCTCGAAGATGAGTCCGAGCTGGAACATCTCGCTGTTCCACTACCGCAACGAGGGTGCCGATTTCGGCAGGATCCTCGTCGGCATCCAGGTGCCGCCCGACGAGCGATGCGAGTTGCCCACGTTTCTGGCTGCCGTCGGCTATCCGGGCAGCGACGAGACCGCCAACGCGGCCTACCGCCTGTTCCTGCGCCCGAGCTGACGGATCCGCCGGCGCGCCGTTCGTTCCCTGCTGCACGCGCGTGTTCGGCCAGCACGTGTTCGGCCAGCCTGTGTTCGGGCAGCGTGTGATGCACATCCGCGAACTCCGTAACACCCCTTTGCCACGATGGTCCGCATGCAGACAGCACTGTTGTTGATCGTCGCAGCGCTCGCCGCTGCTGTGGCATGGCTGGTGGCCAACCGCCGCCGGCCGTTACCGATGGCGCAGGTACCGGCGCCGGTAGTACCCGAGCAGCTGCCCGGTCAGGTGGTGGAGGTGCCCGAGGACGTCATCGCCCGGGCCGTCTCGCTGGCCGTGGCAGAGGCCACCGAACGCACCACTCGCGATCGTGACCAGGCCGTGCAGGCAGCTGTCGAACAGGTTGTGACGATGAGCCGCGAGCAGTTCGGTGCGCAGGCACAGGCGTCGGAGGCGGCCTTGCAAGGCCGTCAGCAACTGATCGACGCGCGCCTCGGCGAGGTGCGTCAGGGTGTGCAGACTGACATGCAACGGTTGGCCGAGCTGGTCAACCAACTCGGTCAGTCCACCTCGGAACGGTTCGGCCAGGTGGATCGTTCGCTGCAGGTCCACTAAGAGATCACTGCCACCCTCGCCGGCACCACCAACAGCCTGCGCGAGGCCCTGGCCAGCTCGAACGCACGTGGTCAGTGGGGCGAGCGGATGGCCGAAGACGTGCTGCGGCTGGCCGGGTTCACCGAACGGGTCAACTACATGAAGCGCACAGCGGTGGAAGGCGATGGACAGGGCATTCCCGACTTCACGTTCCTGCTTCCGAAGGGCCATGTGCTGTTCATGGACGTCAAATTCCCGATGGCGGCATATCTGCGCTACCTCGACGCCGGTAGCGAGGCAGAGCGGTCGGCGCATCGCACCACGTTCGTGCATGACGTGCGCGCCCGGGTGAAGGAGTTGGCCAAGCGCGAGTACGCCAAGACCGACGACCGCCCGACGGTCGACAACGTACTGCTGTTCGTGCCCAACGAGACGTTGTCGGCGTTCATCCATGACAGCGACGGCACGCTGATCGAAGACGCGATGCGCCAGAACATCGTGCTGTGCTCGCCTCTCACCCTTTTTGCGTTCCTCGGTGTTATCCGCCAGGCGTTCGACAACTTCATGATCGAACAGACCAGCCAGGAGATCCTTGGGCTGCTCGGCAAGTTTTCCCAGCAATGGAGCAAGTATGCCGACCAGGTCGACAAGGTCAAGCGCCAGTTCGACAGCGTGGCGAAGTCGTTCGACGACCTTGCCACCACTCGTCGGCGCCAGCTGGAGCGGCCGTTGATGGCAATCGAGCAACTGCGCCGCAAGCAGGCATTGCCTGTCGACGGCGAGATGGTGGCCGACGAGTTGGCCAACGATGACACCGGCGAGGTGCTGTTCGACAACGTCCGCTCCCTAGGCGCCTGAGCGTCACGAACCCGGCAGACTTGCGGCAATGAGTCAGGTGGCGTTCGACTTCGATCTCGACGACAGTGGTGAACCGACCTACACCGTCGGCGAGCTCGGCGCGGCGATCAACGGTGTTCTGCGGCAACGGTTCACCGACGGCGTTTGGGTGCGCGGTGAGATCCAGGGTTGGAGCGAGCGCGGCAACCACGCCTACTTCAAGCTCGTTGAAGACACCGAACGTGATGGTGGCGGCAACGGCAAGGCGTCGATCAACGTGCAGTTCTTCGCCAACATCCGGATGCGCTTGCGGCCGATGCTGCAGAAGAACGGGCTGCGGTTGGCCGACGGGTTGAAGGTACGCATCTTCGGGCACCTCGACTTCTACGCGCCGTCGGGAACGTTGGGGCTGAAGATGGCCGGAATCGATCCGCGGTTCACCCTCGGCGACCTTGCTGTGCAGCGAGGCGAGGTGGTGCGGCGATTGGTGGCGGGCGGCCAGTATGACGCCAACCGCAAACGGCTGTTGGCGGTGGCTCCTCTGCGGGTGGGTGTGATCACCAGCGTGGCCAGCGCCGCGTGGGCCGACTTCACCCATGAGCTGGAACGCAGCGGCCTGGCCTTCCAGGTTCGGGTGGTAGACGTGCGGGTGCAGGGTGAGTACGCGGTGGAGATGATCACCGCCGCGCTGGCCGGGCTGGCGCGGCGCAGTGACCTCGACGTGGTGGTACTGATCCGTGGCGGCGGGGCCCGCAGCGAACTGGCCACGTTCGACCACGAAGCGATAGCGATGGCCATCGCCGCGTCGCCGTTGCCGGTGTTCACCGGCCTTGGTCACGAAGTGGACCGCAGCGTGGCCGACGAGGTGTCGCACACCAGCGTCAAGACCCCGACCGCTTGTGCGGCGGCGCTGGTGGAGCACGTCCTCGCGTTTTGCCAGCGCACCGAACTGGCCTGGGCGGGCGTCCAACGGATGTCCGATCGCGCTCTGGACCGGTCGGCCGCAGGTCTCGGTGAGGTGGCCCACGAACTACGTCATCACGTGGTCGCAGCGGTGGAGCGCGGCGACGAACGGCTGCTGCAGCGCGTCGCCCGGCTGGGCACCGGGGCTCGTCGGGTGCTCGACCGTTCCGGCCTGCAGGTGGCCGGGTTCGTCGCCGGAGTGCATCGCTCGCCGTTGCGGGTCGACGCCGAGGAGCGGCATCTCCACGAGTTGGCCGCCCGTGTGCGGTTGCTCGATCCGGTGAACACATTGGCGCGGGGCTGGTCGATCACCCGAACAGCCGACGGCCGCACGGTCCGCGACGCGGGCGACGTCATCGCCGGCGATTACATCGTCACCACGTTCGCCGCCGGCTCCGCCAGCAGCGTGATCCAGGAGGTCCGTCCATGACCGAACCCGTCGCCACCGGCTACGCCGCCGCACTCAGCGAACTGGAGTCGATCCTGCAGGGCCTGGAACGCAGCGACGTCGATGTCGACGTGCTCGCCACGCAGGTCAAGCGTGCAGCCGAACTGATTGGCTTCTGCCGTGACCGCATAGGTAGCGCTCGGCTGCAGATCGAACAAGTTGTAGCCGACCTCGCCCAGTGACCATTGCGCTGGGTGCGTCGCCTCGCCTTCGATGTTCTGGACGACCAACAGTGCAGTATCAGCAGTCGGAGTCGTCTAGTTCGCAAGCGGAGGCCAGTCCCGATCTAGATAACGGCGAGGGAAGCGCCAGCGACGAGTCGGAGGAGGGAGCAGCCAAAGCGAGTGCAGCGAGCGGAGGCCAGTCCCGACCTAGATAACAGAGCGGCCACCGTCGACGGCGATCGTCTGGGCGGTGATGTACGCGGAGTCGTCGCTGATCAGGAAGATCACTGCGTTGGCCACCTCCCAA
>JBDSMK010000305.1:0-4246 GCA_039915905.1 Ilumatobacteraceae bacterium | reverse complement strand
TCACCGAGGAGTGCAAGCTCGCCCTCGGACCGGAAATGGCCGAAACAGTGGCGTTGACGGCGGCCACCAGCCTCGGCAACGTTTACGAACGCAACCAGCATGAGCGTCTGGCAGTTCGTCGGGGGATGACCCGGCAAGGGGTTGCGGCGGTGGAGGCACTGGCTCCAGACGACCCGCAATCGCCGCTGTCGGAGATGCAGCGCGCTGTGCAGCGCTTCGTGCTCGCGGCCATCGAATCGCTGCGGTCGCGCGACCTTCCGGCGGCAGACGCCGGCTCCGATTCGGCCGCCCGGCTATCTCAGTTGCAGGCACTGAGTGATGACGCCACGGCCGCCGCGGTGGCGCTGCTCACCGGACGCTTCGTGGCGCACGCCCTGATCAGCCGCGCCTGTCAGTTGACCGCCACCGTGCCGTCGATCTTCGAAGACGGCTTCGATGCCTGAATCGCAGACGACTGAATCGCAGACGACTGAATCGCAGACGACTGCTGGCGCATTGTGGATCACCGAGGCGGAAGTAGTCGCAGCTGTAGATCTGATGGCCGCCATCGCCTCGGTGCGCGCCGTGCTGGCAATGCAGCATGAGGCCACTGCCAGCCCGCTCGACAAGACCGCCACCGGTTGGGGGGACGGCCACACGTTGCATGCTCTGGGCGGCGCAGCGCCAGGGCTCGGCCTTGTCGGCACCAAGACTTGGGCGCACACTGGCCGCGGAGCCACGCCGCTGCTCGTGCTGTGGGATCAGTCGAGCGGCCGACTGGAGGCCGTGGTCGAGGCCTTTGCCCTCGGCCAGCTGCGTACCGCCTCGATCACCGCGGTGGCCACCGATGTTCTGGCCGCTGCCGGCGCAAGCCGGTTGGCGATGATCGGTAGCGGTCGCCAGGCCCTGGCGCAAGTGGCCGCCGTCGTCTCCCAGCGGCCGATCCGTGAGGTGCGGGTACATAGCCCGACCGCTGCGCACCGTGCCGGGTTCTGCCGCGAGCTGGCCGAGTTGGTGCCGGGAGTTGAAGTTGTCGATTGCGGTTCAGTTGCCGAGGCGGTGGTCGATGCCGAGGTGGTGGTCACCGCTACTCGTGCCCGTCAGCCGTTCCTCGAGGTCGGCATGCTGGCAATGGAGGCTCACGTCAACGCAATGGGGGCGATAACACCGGAACGCCGCGAACTGGCCGATTCGGTGATCACCGCGGCGGCGCTGGTGGTCAGCGACTGCCCGTCGATCGCCACCTCGCTGTCCAGCGAACTGAGCGCCGCGGCCGAGGTGGTGGCACTGGCCGAAGTGGTCGGTGGCTGGCGTCGCGAGGCCACCGGTCCAACGGTGTTCAAGGCGATGGGACTGGGACTGGCCGACATCGCGGTCGGCGCCGCAGTTCTGCAAGCGATGCGGCGTACCGGTGGCGGTCGACCGATAACGCAGCCACGCCGCGCCCAGCCGCGGCTGTTCGCCGCGCCAAATGCGGCGCGCAACGAGCACGGATCGTCGTGATGATCGGAGGAACCGATGAGTGACCACAGCTTCGTCGATGTCAGTGGCGTGCCAAGTGCTGGCGAGCCGGACTACTGGAAGCCGGTGATCTTCCGCGGCGCGGAGATCGACGCCGAGATCGAACGGCTGGCGGCCATCGGCCAACCTCTCAACGGTCGTCGTGCAGCGGTATTCGCACATCATCGCTCGCCGGCGTCGAGCCCTTCGCTGGCGCCAGGCATCCGGGTGACGCTGGAGGTTCTGCTTCCAGGTGAGCGCACAACACCGGTGCGGCACAACTCCACCGAGGTCGGGTTCTGCATCCGCGGCCAGGGCCGGATGACCATCGGCGAGACCACCCGCGTGGTCGGGCGCTACGACACCTGGAATCACCCGTCGTGGCGCACCACGGTGGCCGAGGCCGTGGGCGATGAGCCCTTCGTGCGGCTGGTGTACTCCAACGCGCCGCTGCTGGAGAAGATGAACGTCCATCTCGTCGAGGACGTTGCGGAAATTGATAGTGGCAGTTCGCCGACCAGCGGCATCGCCGCCGAGACGGCGGGCGATTCCGGCTCCGGTGCCCCCGACGCGGCCAGCGACGAACGCCGTAACAGCCCGTTCGGAACGTTCGAACTGGCCGACGGAGCGATGCTGATGCCGTACGAGACGCTTGTAAATCCGCCGTCGTTGTCATCGCCATCGCTGTACTGGCCGTGGGAGCAAGTGAAGGCCAACCTCGACCGTCTCGAACAGCTGGGCGACAGTTACGTCGGTCGGCGGCTGTACCTGATGTACAACCCGTTCACCGGACGTACCAACGGAACCACGCCATCGTTCTTCGCGACCATCACGATCCGCCCGCCGAGCATCGTCGACCGCCCGCACCGGCACGTCTCGGCCGCGATCAACTACTTCTTCCGTGGCACCGGCTGGAGCAGGGTCGGCGGGCAACGCTACGAATGGGGGCCAGGTGACTTGATGCTTACCGCCCCAGGTTGGATGATCCACCACCACGCCTCCGACGATGGAGACCGGGTCTACGAGCTGACAGTTCAGGACCAGCCGCTGAACATCGCGATGGAGTCGTTGCTGTGGCAGGAAGATCTCAAGCATCCGCCGCGTGTGCTCGGCGCGCAGGATGGGTTCGCTACCAACCGCACCGTTTCGGTGCTGCACGGGGAGGTGCCGGCATGATGACCTTGGCAGACGACGCATTGCGTGGCTCGATCCCACCGCTCGTGACCCCCTTTCGCGACGGTGCGGTGGATTACGACACATATGCCAGGTTGGTCGATTGGCAGATCAACGAGGGCAGCCACGGCGTCGTCGTGTGCGGCACCAGTGGCGAGCCCAGCGTGCTGACGATTGCGGAACGCCAGCAGCTTGCCGAGGTGGCCATCGACGCCGCCGCCGGGCGAATCCCGGTGACCGTGGCTACCGGGAGTCAGTCGCATGCCGAGACGGTGCAGCTCACCGAACACGCCACCCGTGCCGGGGCGGCGGCCTTGCTGATCGTTACCCCCTACTACGTGCGGCCACCGCGGCGAGGACTGGTGGCCTACTTCGCTGACGTCGCCCGGCACACCGACTTGCCGTGGCTCGTGTACCACATTCCCGGTCGGGCCGCCGTCGGGGTCGACCTCGGCACGCTCGCCGACATCGCTGAACAGTCCCCGAACTTCGTCGGCATCAAGCAGGCAGTGGCCGATCTCGGACTGGTCACCGAATCGCTGATGACCTTTGGCGCTGACTTCCGGGTGCTTGTCGGCCTGGAGGAGATGAGCTACCCGATGCTCGCGCTGGGGGCATCCGGGATGGTCAACGCTGTCGGCAACGTCGCCCCGGCAAAGGTCGTCGCGTTGTACGACGCGGTGGTCGGTGGTGGCTTCGAAGATGGACGCCGTGCTCACCAGGAGCTGTTCGAGCTCAACCGGGCGGTCTTCTATGACACCAACCCGATCCCGGTGAAGTACATGATGTGGCGCCTCGGGGTGCTGCCCAACGATGAGCACCGCCTGCCGATGATGCCGCCAACGCCGGAAGTGGCGGCGCGCCTGGACGCGGTGCTGCTCGCAGCTGGCCTGACTGCCAGTATCCGCAAGTGACCGACACCTCGCTCCCCACCAATTCAGCGCCGACGCGCACGATCCTCGGTGTCATCGGCAGTCTCCGCAGAGATTCGTTCAACAGGCGCCTGCTGGAGCACGCCGCGGCTACCGCGCCGGCACGGTTGCGTATCGACATCGCAGCCGACCTGATCCGGCTGCCGTTGTTCAACGAGGACCTCGAAGTCGACGGTGGTTTTCCCCCGGAGGTAGCCGAGATGCACGCCCGCATCAGGGCCGCCGACGGCCTGCTGCTGGCCACCCCGGAGTACAACTTCGGTGTTCCCGGCACCGTCAAGAACTTCCTCGATTGGGCGTCGCGCCCGCCGGGCCGCGGCCCGCTCACCGGCAAGCCGGTGGCGTTGATCGGTGCTTCCACCGGCCGGGTCGGTGGCACCGTGCAGGCTCAGGGTCAGCTGCGAATCTCGCTCGCAGTGATGGGTGCACATGTGCTGCCTTCGCCGCCGGTTTTGATCGCCGAAGCGCCGACGCGGTTCGGCGATCAGGGCATCTCCGACGAGCTCACCGCCAAGATCCTCGGTTTCGCACTTGACCGCTTCGCCGACTTCATCGACTCGCTGGCCCCGCGACCAACCTGACCGGGCATGGCTCAGTTGCAAGCTCAGCCGCTCAGCCGCTCAGCCGCTCAGCGCTGCAGCCGCTAGCCAACAACTTCATGC
>JBDSMK010000302.1:0-2748 GCA_039915905.1 Ilumatobacteraceae bacterium | reverse complement strand
CACGTGCCTCAACACGCCGGGGCTCATCGACTGCGGCTACCGCGACGAAGTGCGCGTCATCCTCGTGAACACGGACCCCACCGAGTCGTACCGGGTGGAGCGCGGCGACCGCATCGCGCAGCTGGTGATCCAACGTGTCGAGCACGCCACGTTGCAGGTGGTCGAGACCCTCGACGGCGACGACCGCGGCGGCGGTTTCGGTCACACCGGCCGCCGCTGACACCGCCTCAACCCTCACTTCGACCGCCTCACCCAGGTCAGCCCCGATCCCGGTGAGCACCCTGCGCAGCAGGCGGTCTCACCCCTCACCGCCGCGTCAGGCGACGGGTCAGGCGACGGGGAGGCGACGGGGAGGCGACGGTCAGGGTGTCACGCACACTCCGGCGGCGCTGGCGATGCCGGAAGTGCGACGCGGTTCACGAACCTCGTGGCGATCGAGACCGTTGGTGCAGTAACCCAGGCTGAGGCCCGACACCGGGTCGCCCCAGGCGATCTGACCTTTGGCGCCGTTGTGACCGACGGTCTGGGCCGAAACCGTGTGACCCATCCCACGCAGGTTCGACTTACCGTCATCGCCGGCTTGAACCAATCCGAGGGTGCGATTGGCGGGCACACCGGTGAGCACCTCGGGGAGGTGGTTGCGCACGTTGCCGCGCACATCGGCGATCACATCGGGTCTCCACATCTCGCCCGGGTTGTGCAGAACCGCCTGGTAGTACATCGCCAGATCGGCGGCGCGCATCACCCCGCCCCCTCCGGGCATGCCGATGCGCTGCACGACCGGATCGTTGAACCCCAGCAAAGCGTCGATAGTGACCTCGCCGACATCGAACTGACGCACCCCGAACGCGGCTTCCATTTCGTCGGGAGTGGCCGGCTCACCCACGGCCACGAGTTCGGCGGCGCGATGGGTGACGCCACCGACCACCCGCGTCAGGCCGGCTGGGTCGGTGACACGCTGCTGCACAACGTCGCGGAAGTCTGCGCCGGTGACCCGCTCGATGATCTCGGCGAGCACCCAGTGGGCCGAGGATGCGTGGTACTCGAACTTGGTGCCAGGCTCCCAGTTCAGCCGCCACTTGGCGAATGCCCGCACCCTGCCGGCGCTGGTGTCGCCATCGAGCACGGCCAGCGGAGCATGCGGAAAGCCGCTGACATGCAACATCACCTGCTCCACGGTGATGTCCTGTTTGCCGTTGGAGGCGAACTCGGGGATGTAATCGGCGACCCGTTTGGAGACGTCGATGGCACCGTCACCGATAAGCGCCCACACCGCCCCGGCGACGAAGGCCTTGGTGGCCGAGTAGACCACGTAGCGCGTGTCGTTGGTGGCGTCGCCGAACGTCTCAAAGGCGACGAGCTCGCCGTTGTAGGCCAGCGCGACCTGCGCGGAAGGCAGCAGACCGGCATCGACCTCGCGGCGAGCACGTTGCAGCAACTTGTCGACCGCAACCGTGTCGAGTCCCATCGAATCCCCCTTACATCAGACCGGCGACTTACATCAGACCGGCGTGCGCAGTGCATCCCATATCGACTGCTGGCTGATCCTAAGCGTGGACGCTCGCATCCGTCGGAGCCGGCGCATCCCGCATCGCGACCGCGTCAGCGCCAAGCGAACACCGGCTGTTCGAGATGGTCGACCCGAGCATCGCTGCGCCCGTCGAGCGCGACCCAGCGGAACTGCAACAGCACCGCGGCCGTCGGAGCGTGGATCAAGTCGCCGCCCAACGGCATCTGCACAACCGGACGGCTGCTCTCGGGAATGGTGACGAACCGCGGCGAATCGGCACGACACAACTCGTGCAACCCGATGCGGTAGGCCGCCGCTACTTCGTCGGGATTCTCGTGAATCTCAGGTTTGCCTCCGCCCCACAGCACAACCGGAGAGATGACGAAACCGGACCTGGTCGGGTAGTCGTCGAGGCGACCGAGTACCGCTGAGTCATCGAGCTGCACGCCCACCTCCTCGCTCAGCTCGCGCAATGCGGCCTCCTCCACGGTCTCGTCTCCATCGAGACGACCGCCGGGCAACGCCCACTGACCTGCGTGGCGGTTCATCTTCGCTGCGCGGCGACACAACAGGAACGCGGCACCGCCGGAGACGCCCTGCATCCGACCGTTCAAGCCGGACGTGTCGCCCGGAACGTCGTCGAAGTTGATGTCGTTGACATCGAACGGGTCGACGTTGTGGTCGTCGACGTCGCTATCGACCAGCACAATCGCTACCGCCGCCCGACGTCGTTCGTCAATCGGGATCTCCATCCGCCGGTGGTCATGCAGATGACTGGTCATCGACTCGCGCAGAGCCATGTTGTAAGCGATCACGCTTCGAGTGTGCCTCACTTGTCGCCGTCGTGCACCGCCAGAGCGGCAGCCAGACCGCTGAGCGCGGCACCCTCCACGCGTGGTCCGCAGAAAGCGTCGCCGGCAAGCACCAATCGGCCATCGTCGTCCTGCCACATCCGTTCCGGCCAGATCACCCGCGGCGTGGCAAATCGCCACCGCTTCAGTTGGCTGTCCACGATGCGCGCAGCCCCCAGCCACGGAGCGGCTGCAACGCACAGCGCCCGCCGCGCTTCGTCCGAAGGATCGTCCCAGTGCGCCGCACTCCACATCGGATCGGCGTGCAGAGTCAGCGCTGGCACCGCGCTGACGCCCTTCTGCTTGTTGTCACCGATGAAAGTGAACCCGCCGGCTCCCTGCACCCCACCCGGCACAGGAACCCCTCCCGGCCCGTCGAGCACGGCC
>JBDSMK010000292.1:0-4461 GCA_039915905.1 Ilumatobacteraceae bacterium | reverse complement strand
GCCCGACCTGCCCAAGACTCGCAGCGGCAAGATCATGCGCCGGCTGCTGCGCGATGTGGCCGAGGGCCGCAACATCGGTGACACGACCACGCTTGCCAACGCCGACGTGGTCGAGGAGCTGCAAAGTCGTGCCGCTGCTGTCGCCGGCGAGGATTGAGCGAACCGTCGCGCCCACCGGGCGCGCTCGTCGGACGGGCTGATGCCGCTCAACGCTCAAGCGGGCGCGTCGCAGCGCCGATAGTCATGCGTGGTCGAACCCACCCAACTGCCCCGATACACACGCGACGACTTCCGACTGGTGGTCGAGTCTTCGCCACCCCCGCCTCCACCTGCACCCGCCGGAACACAGGCGCAAGCTGGCGGCACCAACGCTGACACGTTGCTCGAAGGACTCACCTGGAGCGCCGCACAACCGGGTGTCCTGCCGGCCGCTGAGGCCGTGTTCCTGGCACCCAACCGGACCGTGTTCCTGGCACCCGACCAGACCGCGCCTGTGGCACCTGACCAGACCGTGCCTGTGGCACCTGACAGGACGGCACCAGTGGTTGGTCTCAACCAGTTGGTCAACATGCCCGATGCCGATCTCGATGATGCACCGGTCGTCCTGCCACGCATCCGTGTGAGCGAGCCGGTGCCGACCGAATCGTCCGCGTTGGAGACCTCGCCGGCCGCGCCGCAGCGCAGTACAGGCCCGCGGCTCAGTGACTCCTTTCAGTTCCACCCAAAGCCGACAGTTACCGCCCGTTCGTCGGCGCTGCTCGACGCAGCCCGGGTGCAACCTGCCGCTGCCCCGGTGAAGAAGCGGCATCCACTGCGAAAGCTGTTCGGCACGCTGGTGGTGCTCGGGTTGCTCGGCTTCGGCGGTTGGGAGGCGAAGAAGAAGTTCCTCGACAAGTTGGACTGGCAGAGCGAGGTGAAGCCGATGGCCGATCATGTCGCCAAGGCTCGTGGTCTTGCGTTCTCCGACGCGGTGAAAGTGGTTGATGTGCCCGCAGCCAGCTACGCGACCACACTGGCCACCAGTGTGCTCGGCATCACAGATGCCAACAAGGTGTCGCTGACAGCCGAGTGGCGGTCGCTCGGTTTGCTCAGCGGTCCGCTCGACCTGGCCGCGATCGGTGCTGCCGCGGTGCCCGATGCCCCGGCGTTCTACGACCCGGCGAGCAAGTCGGTGATGGTTCGAGCCGGACTGGTCGAGCCGGCGCGCACGTTCGCCGTGCAGCGCGGACTGGCCGCTGCGCTGCTCGACCAGCACTTCCACTGGAGCACCGTCGCCGCCGGGCATTCTGCTGGCGCGGCCGGCAGTCGCGCCCTGTTCGACGGCGACGCATTGCATACAGCGTGGAACGCGATGACTCCCGCAGATGTCGATGGCGTGCAGCCATTGCTCGACGCACTGCGGCCCGATGCCGGGTCGCCGTCACCGTGGGCGTCGGCGATGATCGGCCGTCCGGGGTTGTCGCTGGCCCACCTCGATCGCTCTGGCGCCGGAGATGCGCTGGCCCAGGCCGAATCGGCCAAGATCGTCAGCGACCGCGGCATCTACGACTTGATGCAGGACGTGGCCGTGGCGCTGCCACTCGCCGTTAAGGACCCGACGGCGACGCGCGGGATGATGTACTGGTACTACGTGCTGGCCGCGCGAGTCGACTCCACCACAGCATGGAACGCGGCGTTGCATTGGACCGGCGACTCGGTCACCACCACGTCCGATGGGGGCGCAGGGTGCGTCACGGCAACGGTCTTCGGCGGCGATGCCGGTGGGGCGGACGCTCTGCAGCAGGCGTTTGCCGCGTGGGCCGCGGCCTCCCCCGCTGACATGCATGCACACAGCGCAGTTGATGGCAACAAGGTGAACCTCGGTGCATGTGACCTCGGTGAGACGGTGTCCGCAGTGGTGGCCACGCCGGTTTCGCTGGGCGGCGCCGTGCTCGAGGCCGACGCGGTCAACGCCGCGACCCGGCTCGCCGAGGTGGCGCCCACTGCCGCCCAGGTGGCGTGCCTCACCGGGGTGGCGCGGATGAAATCGGCCGGATTCACTTCCCCGGCCGACGACGTCCCGCTGCTGATTCCGTCAGCCGGATGGAAGTCGCCGTACCTCGCCGCGGCCACTCCGACACCTTCAGAAGTGAGCGATTGCACCAAGTAGCCCCATTGGCCGCGACCTGCCATAGCGTCAGCCACCGACGATCAGGGGTGGGCGGCGATGGCCTTCGCCACACCCGCCCCGTAGGCGGGGTCACACTGCGTGCAGTTGTCTATGTGCCGCTGCACGACCAGGTCCGGCGCGCCTTGGATCGCCCGCGCAGTGTTGTCGAACAGGACCTGCTGCTGAGCTGGACTCATCAGTTGGAACAGGGCACGAGGCTGGGAGAAGTAGTCGCTGTCGTCTGCGCGGTAGTCCCAGTGGTCGGCAACATCGCCGATTGCCTCACCGGGATCGCGGTACTGAGGCTGCTCCTGCCACTTGCCATAGCTGTTGGGTTCGTAGTGCAAGGTGCCGCCTTCGTTCCCGTCCACGCGCATCGCGCCATCGCGGTGGAAGTTGTGCACCGGGCAGCGGGGTGCGTTCACCGGGATCTGGTAGTGGTTCACGCCTAGTCGGTACCGCTGGGCATCGCCGTACGAGAAGAGACGGCCCTGCAGCATCCTGTCGGGCGAGAAGCTGATGCCTGGCACGACGTTGGCCGGGTTGAATGCGGCCTGCTCGACATCGGCGAAGTAGTTGTCGGCGTTGCGGTTGAGCTCCCACTCGCCGACCTCGATCAGCGGGTAGTCGCCCTTCGGCCACACCTTGGTGAGGTCGAACGGGTGGTAGGGCACGGTGGCTGCCTCGGCCTCCGGCATTATCTGGACGCATAGCTTCCATTTCGGGAAGTCGCCGCGTTCGATCGCCTCGTACAGGTCTCTCTGGCTGCTCTCGCGATCTCCGCCGATGATTGCCGCGGCCTGTTCGTCGGTGAGGTTGTCGATGCCCTGTTGTACGCGGTGATGGAACTTCACCCAGAAGCGCTCGCCGGCGGCGTTGATCAGACTGAAGGTGTGCGAGCCGAAGCCGTGCATATGTCGGAACGACTTGGGAATACCGCGGTCGCTCATCAGGATCGTCACCTGGTGCAGCGACTCGGGGAGCAACGTCCAGAAATCCCAGTTGTTGGCAGCGCTGCGCATGTTCGTACGAGGGTCGCGCTTCACGGCGTGGTTCAGGTCGGGGAACTTCAGCGGATCGCGGAAGAAGAACACCGGGGTGTTGTTGCCGACGAGATCCCAGTTGCCTTCAGCTGTGTAGAACTTCACCGCGAAGCCGCGGATGTCGCGCTCTGCGTCGGCTGCGCCGCGCTCACCGGCCCCGGTCGAGAAGCGGGCGAACAACTCGGTCTTCTTGCCCACGGCCGAGAAGATGTCGGCCTTCGTGTACTTCGTGATGTCGTTGGTCACAGTGAAGGTGCCGAACGCCCCCGACCCCTTGGCGTGCATGCGTCGCTCAGGGATCACCTCGCGGTCGAAGTGGGCGAGCTTCTCCAGGAACCACACGTCCTGGAGCAACTGCGGGCCACGAGGCCCGGCCGTCATCACGTTCTGGTTGTCCGGGACCGGAGCCCCGAACACCGTTGTCAACTTGTCGTCACCAGCACCTGCAGTCATGAAAGGCCTCCGTGTCGTGTCCAAGAGAGATGTCACCTTAGTTCGCACCGAAGTGTGACTCTCGCGGTCCCGTCGACGCCCGCGGGTGAACAAGTGGCCTACGGTGGTGGCCATGCCGAGCTTTGACATCGTCTCCGAGGTCGACCACCAGGAGGTCCGTAACGCGATCGATCAGGCGCAGCGCGAGATAGCCACCCGCTTCGATTTCAAGAACACGAACTCCGATATCGAACACAAGGATCTTGTCGTCACGATGCGCACCGCCAGCGAGGACCGTCTCAACGCGCTGCGCATCGTGGTGGAGGAGAAGTTGGTCAAGCGTGGGGTGTCTCTCAAGGGCCTCGACTACGGCAAGGTCGAGGAGGCCACGCAGAACACAGTGCGCCAGGTTCTGACGATCAAGGTTGGGATCTCCAGCGACAAGGCCCGCGAGATCAACAGGATGATCAAGGAGAAGGGTCCCAAAGGGGTATCCAGCCAGACTCAGGGCGAATCGGTGCGGGTGACCGGCAAGAAACGTGACGATTTGCAGGCCGTCATGGCTTTGCTCAAGGCTTCAGACCTGGAGATACCGCTGCAGTTCAACAACTTCCGCGACTAAGGAGCCGCGCGGGTAGGGAGGTGCATCCACCAGTCGTTGGGGTGTCTCGCGTTTGATGGCGAGTGCACTCACCAAACCAACGACCAGCGGAGGCACTCTGATCATGACACGCGCTATGGACCCCGAAGTGGCCGATGCGATCTGGGCGGCGGTCGAGCCGATCTTGCCGAGACCGGTCGATGATCACCCGCTCGGATGTCACAACCCGAGGGTCT
>JBDSMK010000238.1:0-5751 GCA_039915905.1 Ilumatobacteraceae bacterium | reverse complement strand
GTTCAGCTTGGTGGCACTTTGGTTCGACATGATGTCGAGCACGACCGCCCAGTAGGTCATCGTGATCGTCTCGTTGGCCGTCGTGGTGTTGTCGGCGTCACCGTTGGTGATGTCGCCGAACGTGTATCGAACGGATGAACCGTTCGCCCCGATAACCGGGGCGATGACGCCGGATGCACTGAGGGAGGAGCCGATCGTGGCCGCGCCCGGTGCTTGCGATATCGCGAGACCAGCGGGCAGTGTGTCGACCACGGCGACATTTCGCGACACACCCTCGGGGATGGTGACGGTGACCTGGTATTGCACCTGCTCACCGATGGCTACGTTAGAACCGGTAGTCGAGGCCTGATCAGTCGTGATGAGCGACTTGCTGATAGTGATCGGCTTGGTCGCGACCGTTGCCGTGTCGGTGAGGTTGGCGGCCGGAGTGATCGGCACGAACGATGGTCCGCCTTCGTCGCCTGCGTAGTTGGTGATGGTCGCGGTGTTGGTCAGCGAGGCCGCCGTCGTGTTGGCGCCGGTGGTCGGGACCAACTGCAGGTCATAGGTGATTACGGCAACGTTGGTGCCGGTGGTCGGGCTGGCCGAGGCGAGTGCTCCCGTTGCGCCATCGGTCAACTCGATGGTGCCCGAGCCCAGTGGGTCAGTGGTCGGCAAGCCGTTGAAGAAGCCGGTCTTCGTCGCACCCAGCACTGTGCCGGCGCCGTTGGTGATGCACAGGTTCAGACCGCTCGAAGGCACCCGGAAGCCGGCGGGGACGGCGTCGGAGATCGTGGTGTCGAAGGCCCCGTTAGCGCCGGTGCCGGTGTTCTCGACGACGACGGCGAAACGAACCAGATCGCCTGCATCGAGACCGGTGACATTCGCGTTGGGTCCACCGTTAGCGAGACTGGTCGAGGTCAGCGGGCCGCCGGACACACTCGTACACGAGGTGTCACCGACGGGCTTGAAGGTGATGCCGGTGGGGTTCTTGGTTCCCGAGAACGTCGCAACGGGAGCTTGAACGGAGGTTGCCACTATGCCCTTGCGAATCTTCAACGAGGGCTCTGTCAACACGATCTGCACTATCGCGGGTGCCACATATACGGTCGGGTTCAGGCTGTTGGTCTCCGACGACTGCACCTGGTTGGTAAGGAACAGCCCATCGCGGAACGGATCGTCGGAGATCTTGGACGTGAACATGATCTGGATGTCTCGTGGCTGGTTGTCTGTCAGTTCACGGGTGCCATAAAGCCAGGAGAGGCTGTTCGACGTGGCGTCGAAGCTGAAGGCAGGCGCAGCCGGTGACACGGTGTGGAACGTGTCGTTAGGCCCGTAGCACCATTGGCCCAATGCGGGGGCAGTCGACACGGTGCAGTTCGCACCCTGCGTCAGCGCGGATGCCTTGAGGACGGGAAGAGGCAGGTAGTCATCGAGCGACAGATTGGCCACGTCGGAGGACGGCAAGTGCATCGTGAACTCGTAGGTGATCGTGTCGTTGGCTGCGAACTTGGCTGGCGAGCCGACCGAGCCGACAACACCGTTGCGGGCCCATATCGACTTCTCCAACGCGGTCGGCGCCATCGTGACTTGGGTGCCACTGTCATCGGTCTCGTACTGCGGCGCCGCCTGAGCTGCCTGGGTCGCGTTGTCGAACACCTCGCCGGTCGTGGTCACCGCGTTGCCGATCGCGTCACGAGGGTCGAGCGGGTTGTTCGGGGTCGGCTTGCACACGTACGCGTCGTCAACGGTCGTGTGGAACACGATTCGGTACGTGGCCGGGCCCGTCGTCGCGCCGTTGACACGGCCACCCGTGAGAACGCCGTTGCCGCTCGGATCCTGTGCGGCATACGCGCCACTGACATCGAAGTGGAGGTGCGTCGTACCAAGCTCGCCGGAGCCGCATCCAGCCCGCTGAGACGCGTCGACGGTGTACGACACGGGGACGGTGTAACTGGCGCCGGCTTCGGTCACCTGCAGCACTGGGACGAAGCTGGCATCGAAAGACTGGCCGTCGCCGAGAACATCGTCCACGACCACGTTGTTGAACGTGAAGTAGTCGCTGACCTGACCGTCGAGCGTGTAGCTCAACGTGTCCCCAGGAATCGACTGAGCGTGTGTGAGGTCGGTAACCGACTTCTGGATCGCAATCGACTTCGCGGTCATGATGACGTTGTCGTTGTACGGCGCAATCGTGGTGTTCGGGTTGATCGTGAACGGCTGCGCAGCGTCACGGATGTCGGATGGCACGAACGTGCCCGATGCCTCACCGTCGTTAGTGGTAGCGACGTCATCACCTGTGCTGTGGTCGACGATCGTCGCGCTGGCGGCATCGGTGTCGGGGATGAAGTACTGGAACTCGACAAAGGCGTCCTCATTGGAGCTCGTGCCGACCACATTCGAACTGAACGTGCGTGTCAGGGTGTTCTGCAAGGTGCTCGGCGCACCCACCAATGGTGTCGCGACCGCATTGGTGGCAGCCGACTGACCGACGATCGACAGGTACGCGTATTGCTTCGGCAACCGGTCTGTGACCGTCAGGTTCTGGATCGTCTGTCCGGTCGCGACATCGACCGATAGGCGGAAGTTGCGCGGATAGTTCGGCCCTGTTGCAGTCTCGAGTTCTGGGCCAACGTAGGTCTTCGTGAAACGCACTACCTGGGGCACGTACGTGATCGACTTGGTGGTGCCCGCGATCGGAGTATTGCCAGTCGGCGAGTTGCCGTAAGCGAAGCCTGGTGTGGCCGTGACGGCCAGTCCGGTACCGACATCGGCCAGCGACGACACGTTGGCAACGACCGTGACGTGGGCCACCGGCTGGTCGGGCGTGAACGAACCGAACGGCAATTGGATGACCACGAGCTGCCTACCGGTGGGGCACGGCACCAAGATGCCGGTAAGCGGGTGGGTGACCTGCGCGCCTGTGCACGACACATTCGCGAGTTGACTTCTACGACGAAGCGGCGGTGAAGGCCCAACTCAAGAAGGACATGGACGCTTCTGTTATCCCCTTCTTCGAATTCCATTACGACACGGGCAACGTCACCTACAACGGCGTCAAGATCTTCAGTGGCCTCACGATCGACCAGTCCTTCAATGCCCTGACCGCCAAGTTCGCCTGACGACCTCGCTGACGTCAAACTCGCCCGCCGGCCTTGTCGTTGGGCCTCGGTGAGCACCGTCACGGCTCTGGTTCACTGCGGGTGGTGCAGCTGGGCTCGCGGCTCGCTGTCAGTCGAGGCTCAGCCAGAGCCGCAACAGGTGACGGCGCTCGTTCGGATCGTCGTGGTCCTCGTAGCCAGTACGGGCATGGATCACGGTGTGGTTGGAGATGAACTGGATGTCGCCCTCCTTCAACCACATGTCGAGATGTGTGTCGTCGTCGTTGGCGATCTCGTCGTACGTATCCATTGTGGCGAGTCGACGTTCACCCAGTTCGATGCCGTCGTGGCGAGCCGCAGAACGCATGTAGTCGCTGTGCCAGAACGTACGCAGCACGTTGCCGTCCCATGCAGCCGGTGGGATCCGGACGGTCGGCGGATCGCCGGGTGCCTGCTCGTCTCGCCGGTCGAGCTCGAACGGTTCGAACAGGTCCGCTGCGAGTTCGGCAGAGCGCTGCAGCAGTTCGTTGAAGACGTGGACCGAGCTCGCGATGCGGCTCTGGCCGCCGCTGCGGGCAGTGCGCAGGCAAAGCAGCCCAACGACGTCGGCTGTGTCGCAGTGGAACGCGATCTCCTCCGCGGTGCGATACATGCGCGCCATCGGGGCGCTGCCCGCCTCGCGGTAGTCCTTTACGTGACCGAGCAATTCATTAGCTGGATTCTGGGCACCGGGAACGCCGAGGTGATGACCGAGACCCCAGTACGCGTAGGCGGACTTGTCGTCGCCCCACTCTCGAACCGGTAGTCCCCGTACGCACACGACACCGGTCCCCGACGCGAGCGCGTGCTTCCATTCCTGCGTCAGGGCGCCAACGGTGGGCAGGTTGAACTCGTCGCTCGACACCTCCTCCAAAGGGACGGATGTGGCGACGAGCTGGTCAGCGGCGCGACCGATCTCGTCTATCTGTTCAACGGTCAATTCGACCATCCACCGTTCGGGATGGGCTGCCATATCGGAGCCGTTCCAGGCAGCGGGCGTGTCCAACTGTCGATCCGGGACACCCACGGCCGCTCTGGTGAAGTAGTGGAGCGTCTGTGCGCCGAAGCGCCGATAGGTCTGCATAGTCCGTATCAGTATCCCCCACTGGCTGCTCGTCGACCACCGTCGCAGGCCGTGGACGAGCAAACCGATGTCAACCCTCGACGGCGGCAGCCAGCCGATCGAGCGTGGTGGTCATCGTCTGGCGATTGCGTGCGGCGCGGTCATCGATGCCCGTGAGCTGCCTGCTGAACTCCATCGCCGATTCGGGTCGCAGATCCTCGCTCGACTCCGTCACCCGCGAGCCGGTGTCCGTCGGCTCGATGCGGTACGCCCAGGTCGAGTAGTGGAAGTTGGCCGAGGAGCACTCAAACACGAGCGAACGACCAGGATCGGCCTCGGTGATGGTCCCCTGAGTTGTCCATTCGTGGACGCCATTGCGGTTGTGTCCGTCGAAGATTGCCCCGACGACCGCGTGATCGAAACCTTCGTGCCACTCACACGAGTGACACTCCTCGGACCAATCTCCCATGCGGGTGACGTCAGAGATCGTCGCGTAGACGACCTCGGGTGGAGCAGCGATGTCGCGGGTGATTTCGATCTTGTCAGCCATTGCCCGAAGTTGACCAGAGCATCGAACTCCGGATCCAATCGAAGACGACATCCTGTGGCGTTCGCCCCAGAAGCGACCGGTGTGAGCGGCGGCGCGCTCCGCTGGGTGGACGGGCCGCGCGCGCCGCCGGATGATCTGTCGAGTGCGCATCCGACCCTACGATTGCAGCATGCCTACGCACCGCGAACCGATCATTCCACCCGGCGGCGAAGCGCGCTACGAGCGCTTCCAGTTCGCTCCGGCGTATCGCGTCGGTGACACGATCTATGTCTCCGGCGTGATCGGCGTCGATGCCGACGGCCACGTTCCCAAATCGGTCGACGAGGAGTACGCCGCTGCATTCACCGAACTCGCCGCTGTCCTCGAGTTCGCCGGATCGTCGCTGGCGGACATCGTCGAGCTGACTTCGTTCCACACCGATCTCGCCGGCACGCTCGGCGCTTTCATGGCAGCCAAGGCGGCAGTTATGACGGCGCCGTACCCGGCCTGGACCGCGATTGGATGCACATCGTTGGCGATCCCAGCGGCCACCGTCGAGGTCAGGGCCACGGCCGTCCAATAAGGTCGGCGACTACTGTGGTCGCGTGAGTAGCGCAGGAGTTCCGGGTGGGGTGGTTCATGACCTTCCCGAGGACCTGTGTGAGGCGCTGCTCAATAACGAAACGGCTCTCGACGCTTGGAGAGACATCACGCCTCTTGCGCGCAACGAGTTCATCTGCTGGGTCGAGGACGCGAAGCGGAAGCCGACCCGGGAACGCCGTATACGTCGAACCCAAGAAGAGTTGGTAGAAGGCCAGCGCCGACCCTGAAACGCAAGACCGCAAAGGGAGAATGACAGTCATGATCCCGGCGCCGTCAACGGGACCGTGTTCGCGAATGCGCATTCGCCGTAGCGCGGACCGTGCAGCTACGGGTCATCGAGTCGGGGAATCACCGCGTCGATGGTCGGCCACGGAGGACCTGCCCGGAGCACGCTCAGGAGCTCTCGACCAAATGCCATCCTGTTCGGAAATTGATCG
>JBDSMK010000289.1:0-3203 GCA_039915905.1 Ilumatobacteraceae bacterium | reverse complement strand
TGATGATCTTCAGCGCGCCCTGTTTGGCGATCGTGCGGTGCTGCGAGCGACCGGTGGAGCCAGGCCCGTGGTCGGACACCGCGGCACGGTTGGCGAGGAACCAGTCGTAGCTGTCGGCAAGCATCTCGGCGTTGGAGTACTTCGGCTGCCAGCCGAGCGCGTCGCGGACGTGGGCGATGTCGAACCACAGCGACTTGGAGTACATCATCCAGTGGTACGGGGCGAACGGGGCGAGGCGGGCGGTCGCCGCAACACGCATCAGCAGCGCGGCCGGGGCGGCCGGTAGCGAACGGACCTGAGCGCCGGTGCCGGCATGGGCGCACAGCGACTCCAGCGACTCGCGCATCGTGCCGAAGCGGTCGGTGCCGGCATTGAACACGTCAGGGCCGGGCGACGCGCCTGCCAGCAGGCACACGTCGGCGAGATCATCGGCATGAACGAACTGGTATCGATTCGAGCCGTCACCGAGCACGAACACGTCGGCCCCGTCGGCGACCCACTCGAACAGGATGCCGAAGATGCCCAGACGTCCGTGACCGAGAATCGTGCGTGGTCGCACGATCGTCACGTCGAGACCGCGCGACACAGCGCGCAGGCAAGCCCATTCGGCGGCCAGCTTGGCGTGGCCGTACGCCTCGATCGGTGACGGCACGGTAGTTGGCAACACCGGGTTGATCGCCGGGACGCCGAACACCGCGCTCGACGAGGTGTGCACCACCTTGGGCGTGCCGGCTCGTTCGCAGGCGCGCAGCAGCACATCGGTGCCGTCGACGTTGACGGTGCGGAACAGTACGTTGTCGCGGGCCAAAGGCACCTGGGCGACGTTGTGGTACACCACGTCGATGCCGTCGACGGCGGCCGCCACCGCGTCAGGGTCGCGAATGTCGCCGGCAACGAACTGCACTGCTGCCGGTCGATCGTCGGCGTCGTTGAGGTCGAGCACGCGCACCTGCTGACCGTCGGCCACCAGGCGCTGCACCAGCAGTGCACCGAAGTAGCCGCTGCCGCCGGTGACCAAGCTGGTGGTCACAGTTCCAGGCCTTGCGCGACACACCAGCGGATGCTGCGACGCATGCCGTCATACAGCTCCACCTTTGGTTGATAGCCGAGCTCGGAGCGCGACATGGAGATATCGCAGGCGATCGTCTTGTCCATCTCGCCTAGCA
This sequence comes from Ilumatobacteraceae bacterium, assembly GCA_039915905.1. Taxonomy (GTDB): domain Bacteria; phylum Actinomycetota; class Acidimicrobiia; order Acidimicrobiales; family Ilumatobacteraceae; genus JAODBQ01. The sequence goes on along the minus strand of JBDSMK010000289.1, from coordinate 2,037 downwards.
CGTGGAACTGCTGCTGGTAGCGACCGACACCCTGGATGAGTCGGTCAGCGAGCTCGGCAACGCGCCCGACTACCGCAGGCAGTGGCTTGCCGGGAGCCTTTACCTGGAACCCTTCGTCGGTGAGGGCGCGCCCGACCGTCTCCACGATCTCGTTGACCGAATACGGCTTGGCGTCAGCGATCCAGTAGCCGCGACCTCGCGCCGCTGGGGTGAGTTCTGCGGCGAGCACCCCGTCGACGAGGTTCTCGACGTAGACCATCGAGCGGCGCTGCTCGCCGTTGCCGATCACCGGGAACTTTCCAGCGCGGATCATCCGGAAGAACGTGGTCTGGCGCGGCGGTTGGAACGGCCCGTAGAACCACGGCGGGCGCACGATGGTGGCGTCCAGGCCGCGGTCTGCGAGGTCGAGCACGATCAACTCGGCCTGCATCTTGGAGCGGCCGTAGCCGTAGTACGGGTTGTAAGGCTCTGCCGCGCGGAACACGTCGGTGTTGTGCGGGTTGGCGCCGAATGGACTGTTCGAGGAGACGTGCACCATTCGCCGTACACCGGAGTCGAGCGCAGCGGTGGCGATGTGTCTGGCGCCTTCGGTGTTGACCCGGAAGAACTCGCGCACGTTGGCAGGATGGATGATCCCGGCGGCGTGCAGTACGTCGGTGCTTGGGCCCAAATCGTGGAGCAATCGGGCAGCAGTTTCGACCTTGGAGATGTCGCCGGTGACCACCTCGACGGTCGTGCTACCAGGGTCGAGAGCACGCAGTTCGGATGCCTGCGCAGTGTCGTGGGCCAGCAACCGCAGGTGCGACCTCAGTGGGTCGTGAAGCAACCGGTGAACCAGGGCCCGACCGAGCCACCCGGCTGCGCCGGTGACGACAGTGACCTTAGGGGCCTCGAAGTGCTGGTCGTCGCCAGTTGCGGGCTTGGCGGTTGATGGCTCAGCCATGGGGCCGCCTCTCCGCCGCGAAGCGCCGCGCGTTGCGGATGGCGATTGCCATCACGGTCGCTTGTGGGTTCACCCCGGGTGCGGTCGGGAGTAACGACGCGTCGTTGACCCACACGTTGGTAGTGCCGTGGACGAGTCCGAACGAGTTTGCGGCGGTAGTGCCGGGTGCTTCGCCAAGCGGCACCGTGCTGCACAGGTGCACCGTCATCACGCTTGCCTTGGCGGCTGCGAAACCGGCTTGCAGTTTGGCGATGTCGGCCTTGTTTCGTACTAGCGGGGCATCGCGGAACGACGGGTAGACCTCGTCCGCGCCGGCTTCGAGCATCAACAGAGCGAGACGGGCCAGCCCGCTGCGCAGCAGCTCACGGTCGCGATGAGTCAACCTGTAGGTGACGATTGGATCGCGCAGTCGTGGCAACGACCGCACCGTGCCGCGTCCCTCGCTGGTGATCGCCGCGTAATACACGCTGATTCGCTCCCAGTCGCGCAGTGCCCCGGCGAACGCCGACCAGTGGTCGCTGAGCGCCAAGGCGATGAGTCCTGGCTGGCTCGCCGAACCGCCGAACGACAGATCGGGGGCGAACTCCTTGACTTGTTCGACAGGCACGTCGTCGGGCACGTTGACATGATCGGCGAAGCGCGCCGCGAGCTTCACGGTGGGATGCACCGCCAGGGTCTTGCCGATGTGGCCGTGGATCCCGGAGCGTTGCAAAAGGGCAGGCGACTGGATTGCACCGCCACACACGAACACATCGCGGCAGCGGATCAGGCTTCGCCGGCCATCTGTGAACGTCGCTCGCGCGGCCAACATGGTGTCGCCATGGCGCACAAGGTGATCGACGCGGCAGCCGACGACGAGGCGCGCTCCCGCTCGGGCGGCGCGTGGCAGGTACGTGCGAGTCATGCTCTGGCGCACACCCTTGGTCGCATCGCCGCTGGCCGGGTAGACCATCCATCTGGGGATCTCGCTGTGTTCCCAGCCGAGCGCGGCGGCGCCCCGACGCAGTACGTCGCTGGCCGATGTCGGCGCGCCAGGTAGCAGTCCGACCGACAGTTCCCGTTCGACCTCGTCCGCGATTGCGAACAGTTCATCG
>JBDSMK010000197.1:0-4204 GCA_039915905.1 Ilumatobacteraceae bacterium | reverse complement strand
TATCGACAAAGCGGCGGGTGGGATACGGCCGATCCACACCCGGCGATGATGCTCGCCGTGCAAGCCGGCGCCGCCCTGGCCGTTGTCGACACCAACGGCACCATCCTCGCGCTGCGAAACCCGACGGGCAACATGCCCGAGATGGCCGCCAACGCGCACGGCCCGACCCGCACTTCGCCGGTCCTCATCGACGGAGAACAGGTCGGCACCGCCCAGGTCACGTTCGTGTCGGGCGAACTCGCCCAAGCAGAGATGCACGTCCGCGACGCCTTGAGCGGAACCATCGCCATCGGCGCTCTGATCGCCGCGCTCGTCGCCGCGCTCGCTGCGGCACCGATCGCGTTGCGTATCGTGCGGCCGCTGCGACGCGTCACCGACGCCGCCCACCGACTTGGAGACGGAGACGCCACCGCCCGGGCCGGTGAACACCGCGCACCCGGCGAGATCGGCGCCCTCAACCGCACCTTCGACCACATGGCAGAACGACTCCAGGCCAACGACGTCGCCCGCCGCCACCTCGCCGCGGATATAGCCCACGAACTCCGCACACCGCTCACGCTGCTGCAGGGCGGGTGTGAGGAGATCATTGACGGGATCACCCAACCCACGGTCGAGCACTTCGTCCAGATGCACGACGACGTCTTGCGCTTGCGCCGTCTCGTCGACGACCTCGGCACGCTCTCCGAAGCCGACGCCGCGCTCGCAGGACCGAGCCTGAAGGTCGAACCCTGCGACCTAGCCGAGATCGCAGCCAGCGTTGCCGATGCGCTGCACCCCCTCGCCGAAGCAAACCAACAGCAGCTGAACCGGCATCTCGAACCTGCTGTCGTCACCGGCGACCCTGCTCGGCTCTCCCAAATCGTTACGAACCTCTTGACGAACGCCATCAAGTTCTCCCCGCCAGGTGGCGCGATTGGACTCGACGTTCGCCCGCTCGGACCCCACGGCACGCCCACCTTGACCGTGAGCGACAACGGCCCTGGGATCCTCACGCAAGACCGTCCCCATGTCTTCGAACGGTTCTATCGCAGCGAAGCCGCCCGCCCCGTTGCCGGCAGCGGCATCGGCCTCGCCGTCGTCGCTCAGTTGGTGAAAGCCCACGGCGGCAGCGTCGAACTGGTCGACTCCGAAGTCGGCACGACGATCGCGGTCACATTCCCCACCTCGCTCACCAGAGCAATGAGGCCCGTCTGGCGAACGGCGGACGCAGGGTGATCGGCTCGCCAGTTCTGCCTCGAGGACCGCAAGCACCTCAGCCGCCTAGGTTTTCCTCGTGGTTGAGTCGAGCCAACACCTGACGCAACGCAACGGATGGGAATGGTGCGCGCTCGCGGCGGTGTTGTTCGGTGCCGCAACCCCGGCCACCAAACTCGTCGTCGACAACATCGGCGCGGTGACTCTGGCTGGGCTGCTCTATCTTGGGGCGGCGGCGGCGGTCGCCCCATTTGCGATGCGCGAGCAACGACCGAGGGCCACCCGCCGGCAGCGTTCGCGCCTGCTGCTCGCGGTCGGATTCGGTGGTGGCCTTGCACCCGTGTTCCTGGTAGTGGCACTCGACTGCACCCCAGCGGGCATTGTGTCGCTGTTTCTGAACCTCGAACTGGTCGCAACCGCGGTGGTCGCCCGTGCGTTTCTTCAAGAACATATCGGTCAGCGAGCCGGCGTCGGCATCGTCACCTCGTGTTCAGCCACGAACACGAGCACCTCCCTGACATACACCACCGCCATTCACACTGAGATGGTGATGGGGCCGCGACGAACTGTGTGTGCGAATTCCACCGAAATCTGAGCGTTGAATCCCGGGTGATCGCGCGAACGACCACTTGATCGAAGGCGCTTACCGTCGTGTGTGGATGGTCGGACACCTCACCGCCTGAAGATCCCATGCCAGCTGCAAATGTCACGCTGACAGGGTTTCATTTCGTTACATTTGGCCGCTCTCAGGGGCCGACACTGACCCCGAGGTAGGTGTCGATTCGTTGGTTGGCGATGTGTTCCTTGTCGTCGAGGGCGCCGATGTAGGTGGAGACGAGGGTTTCGATTCGATCCGGACGGTCGGGTGTCGTTGCGGGTACGGACAACAACCGCTCGGGCGAGGTGAGGTGGTTGGTGTCGATCCATTCGCGCAAGATCGCGACGAGCACCGGCGGGATCGGCACGGAGCGCGGTCCGGTTTTGGGTTCGCCGGATTCATCGAAGGAGATGTCTGCTTCGGTGACATCGAGGCGACCCCATCCGTTGGTGGGTAGCTCGGTTGAGCGGACTCGGAGCATGACGACCTCGGATGGGCGTAGCCCGGCGTAGTACGCGCCCGCTGTCATCACACGGTACGTCTTGCTCCCCGCTTGTTGGGTGACGATCGCATCGATCGTTTCCGCTATCACAGTCGGGCTCGGGAACGAGCGGACATCGACACTTCGCTTTCGTTCGGGCAACCTTTCGATGCGCTCGCGTCTTTGACCGCTGTGGCCATGCGTCGGCCGCGAACGCTCCAACGTCGATCGCTGATTGCACCGATGCGCGAGCAACGATACGGATCCGGCTTGTCGTGTTCGCCGCTAACTGCGGCCCGTCGAGCTTGAGACCGACGACCCGGAGCTTGTCGAAGTTGGTCGAGTTCCTAGTGGCTGAGGGTGTGGCCGACGACATCAGCCATGAAGGCCTGCGGGTGCTTCTCCGAGAGGAAGGCGTCTCGTTTCAAAGTGATCAAAGCGTTCAAACAGTCCAACGACCCAGAGTTCGAATCGAAGAAGAACCGGATCCTCGAGTTGTACGTGATCGCCGACCGCACAGCCGTCCCGGACGAGGTGATCCAACGGTGGTGTTCTGCATGAACGAGTTCGGCCCGTTGAACTTGCAGCCGCATCCAGGCAAGCAATGGGCATCGGTCGCAGCAGGCAAATCCGATCTGCGTGCACCGCGTCCGCGCCGCCGGCGCGCGACCTACAACCTTCCGCACGGTGTCCGGCATCTGATGGCCGGCTATGACCCGTCGACCGACAGGCTCTACGGGCATGTCGTCATGAATAAGGGCCGGACCGCGTTCTTGGCGTTCATCCGCTATTTGCGGTCGCTGCATCCAGCCGAAATGCGGATCGCGATCGTGCTCGACAACTTCGGCCTGCACCTGTCGACCAAGGTGGACCAGCGCGTTGGTGAGTGGGCAGCCGCGAACAACGTCGAGCTCGCCTTTGCGGCGGTCCTCGCGTTCGGCACCGGCGCATTGCTCTACCTAGTCACCGAAGAACTCCTCGCCTAAGCCTTGATCCACCGACTGGCTTGTTGGGGCTCGGCTTGGCGTTGAGGGCCGGCTGATCTGATCTCGTGGTAGCGCCTGAAGTGTTGTGGGGCGTGGTGAAGCTGATGGTCGTGCATGTGCGTGTTGTCAGCGCTGGACTTCGGGTGCGGCACGCCGGTCCGCAGGACCGGGTTCAGCCGGTGGCGGGCTTCAGTTCGCGCAGCGTGTCCAGTGCCATCGTGAACGATGTCGACCATGGCCAGTTCGTCGGCATTCGCAGTGTTGGTCTCCCGGATCGGTTGTCGAGGCGGCCGGGGATCGCGAAGAGTCTGGTGCGCAACGTTCGAGCGACGACGAGTTGGTTGTCGACACGGACCTTGCCGGCAATCGCAGTCCAGCGGATCATGTTGTGCGCCAAGACGGCGCATTGCAACCATGCGCTGTTGGCGTGGAATTTGCCGGACGGGACGTGCTCGAGCCCGGCACCGTATTTGAGGTCGCGGATCGCGAGCTCGACGACGGCGTGTTGGCGGTGGAACTTCCAGCAACCGAAGTCGCATCCCGAAACTGTCCCCACCTACCGAAGTCACAGTGTCAAGCATGAACCGAAACTGCACATGACCGAACTGTCGTGTCAAGCCTCGGTACCCGCTTGACGCGGTGACTTCGGTTCCTGGTTGACAGGTTGGGTTGGGTTCAGGCGGCGTTGATGCGGCGGGGTCGGCCGCCGGGGTTGGCGAGTGCGCCGTGTTCGCGGGTGCGGTCGTGCTTGATCTTGTGCCGTCTGATGAGCTGCTCACCGATGGAGATCTCGAGCTGGTCACCGACGACGGCGACTTGGACCTGGCGGCGTCGGAACTTGTTCCCGGCCCGATAGCTGGCACCGGCAAAACAGACGTTGCAGGACGAGTCGACCTTGCGGGTCACGGTCAACACCGACGCTGTCGGCCGAGCCTGTGGCTCTCG
>JBDSMK010000134.1:0-16257 GCA_039915905.1 Ilumatobacteraceae bacterium | reverse complement strand
CAGTGTTGAGGAACTCGTTGGCCAGCTCGTAGGCCTTGCCGCGGCTGAGTCTCAACACGGCCCCGGCTTCCTCGACCGACAGAAGGTCGGGGGGTCGCTCGTCGATCTCGGTCGCGCGATTGGTCCTCACATCAACACGTGCCCGTGAGAATTGGATTTCGTGACGCCACATCTCCCGAAGGGATCTGAAACCGACTGATCGAGAAGTGCTTTCCGGTGCCCACCTCTTGATACAGAGGGCCATTCACTCCCGACGCAGCACGGGGCCGCGCATCTTGCGTGGAGGTCCTACCGGAGTTCGATCAACCGTTTCTCGAAGGCATCAGGAGTCAGTACCGGAGGCCGTTGCTCGCTCCACTCCAAGAGGTCCTTGTCACCGGAGACGATGACGTCGGCGGCATGTTCCCGAGCGAGCGCCACGAGGTAGTCATCGTCGGCGTCTCGCGTTGTCGCTGGTGAGTACGTGGGGTCCGCAACGATGCCGTCGAACGTCCGAAAGACATCGACGTATTCACGGGCGAGATCGATGTCGATCCACCGGCGCAGACGTGGCCGCATGGTCAGAACGTCTTCGACCTCGTCGACCAGCGTCGGACAGATCACGAGGTCGAACTCCCGACGCTCGCTCCATGCCGTCATGATGCGGTACGACGGTCCGCGCTGGATCGCCGCCGACTCCAAGACATTCGCGTCGAGGACGACTCGCAGCATCAACCTGCGCGACGAGTGCTCCGCACCGCCTTGACCTCGCTCACCGCCATCAACAGAGCATCTTCGTCGGAAAGATCCGCCGGCTCAGCAGCCGATGCGGCGATCTCGTCGAACACATCCCGGGAGTACTGCTCCCACGCCGATTGCCGAGTCATGCCCAGCGCTGCGCCGATGCTCTCCCACGACGTGCCGACAGCGCGAGCCGCGCGCACCTTTCCCCGCCGCAGCTGCTGGAGCTCATGATCGAAGCGGGCCAGCTCGCGCAGTGCATCGAGCGGATCGGTTGGGAGAGCACCGGCGGTGATCGTCATGTCGTCAGGATATCCTGACACGACCGCTGCGGCAATCCATCAATTTCAGCCTGTCGAGGTGCCACCGTCATCGACGATCAGACCGCCCATCACGTCAGCCGCGACTCGGTCGGATTGCTCGAGGAAGTGTGCGTAGACGTTCAGAGTCGTTGCCGCGTTGCGATGGCCGAGGCGACCAGCGACTGTCCGGACGTCGACGCCGGCACCGAGCAGCTGAGTGGCCACGAAGTGACGTAGGTCGTGGAGTCGCACGTTCGTGAGTCCCTCCTTCTCGCACAGCAGCTTGAAGCTCCGAGACACCGAGTCCGGGTACCACGGCACCGATCCATCGGCTTTGTTGCTGAACACGAACGCGTTCGCGTCGAGCATCAGCTCGCAAACCGCGGCGTTGGCGAGCATTCTGCTGTGATGGTCGGTGAGCACCGACACGGTTTGGTCGTCGAGCGAGACTCGTCGTGCAGCGTGCGTCTTTGTGTCCTTCTCGACGAGCCCGTCCGGCCCTTCGACCACGCCCCGGCGGATCGCCACGGTTCGGTTGGCGAGATCGACATCGAGCCAACGAAGCGCGATGACCTCGGAGCGCCTCGCGCCCGTCGCAGCGGACAGCATCAAGAAGCACGCCAACTCCGGCGACCACGTCGTCGCTCGACGAAGCACGCGCGCCACCTCCGCTCCGGTGGGAGGTTGGATGTCGGGCTGCGGCACTCGTGGCGGCGTTGTGGCTTGGGCGGGGTTGACCCCGATCCACCCCCACTTCAGACCCTGCCCCAGCGCCCGCCGCAGGATGCCGTGAATCCGACGGATGGTCCCGGGCGCCAGCGGGCCACCGCGAGCACCACCATCGACCAACAGCTTGCGATAGAAGCGGTCGAGATCGCTCGCCTTCAACCGACCGAGCGGCACCGTGCCGAGCGTGGGTAGAAGGTTGCGATCGATGAACCCGCGCGTCTCTTTGACGGTGCTCGGCGAGAAGTCCTGAGCGGCGAACTCGAACCACCGCTCGAGCAACTCGCCGACCGTCGCGGACGTGCGAACGGACCGCCCATTATCGGCCTCGGCGAGCATCTCGTTGAGCGATCGCTGCGCCTCGCGCTTGCCGCCGTGCACGGTCTTGCTCGCGTAACGCTTCTTGTTGGTCACGGGATCGGTGCCGAGAAAGACACGCAACTCCCAGGCGTCGCCTCGCGGCCGAATGAAACCCTTCATGCAATCTCCAGTCCTAGATTGGCACTGTGCGACCGACGGACATGCGTTACGCGGTCGGGGTGGTGGTGTTGGTCTTCTGTCGTAGTCGCTCGTACGGGGTTTGTCCATCGAGACCGCCGTGTGGGCGGTGAAAATTGTAGAAGGTCTCCCACTCCTGGAGCTTCTCGTTGAACCCTTCGACGTCGTCGATGAGGACGCCCTCGAGCATCCGGTAGAACTCCTCGACGTCGATCCGATGGGAACGCTCAACCTTGCCGTTCAAGCGTGGCGTGGCGGGCGTGATGTAGACGTGCTGGATGCCCTTGTCGAGCACATGCCAGTGGAACCCGGACTGGAACTCTGAGCCGTTGTCAGTCTGGATCACGTCGATCTGGAACGGAAACTTCGTCAGCACGTAGTCGAGGAACTGGATCGCGGTCTTCTGATCGTGCTTCGGGTAGATCCGCAACACCCTCACTCGAGTGCAGTCATCGATCGCCGTGTACTGGAAGTAGCGCTTCGCACGTGCTCCTGCCAGGGGTTCGATGAACTTGACGTCGATCTGCACGCGGTGGCCAGGGAGCGGCTTCTCGTACCGTTTCCAACGACGATCGTGACGCTTGTAACGCTGGTAGGCCGGAAGCCGACCAAGGTCCAACCGGTTGAGGATGCGCCACACGCCTGACTTGGAGACCTCAACGTCGTGATAGCGCTTGAGGTACATCGAGATCTTCTGCGGCCCGAAGTGGTAGTTCGAGCGCAGGTACATGATCTTCTCGACGACCTCTGTCGAGGTCTGGTGCGGGCAATGATGCGGCTTCGACGACGTGTCCCGAAGACCGGCCTCGCCGAGATCCTCCCACTGGTGCAACCAGCGGTAAAACGTCGGTCGGCTGATCCCGTAGTAGCGGCAGGTCTGAGCGACGTTTCCGGTGACCTCGGCAGCGTGCCGCAACACCGCGATCCGATGACGCACCTTGCGCTGCTGATCTTGTTCGTTCATGGGGGCTTCTCTACCTCTCGGAGAAACCCAACCTGTAACGCGTGTCCGTCAGTTCCACACCGAACCGGAACACACCAACCGGAGCCAACATGTCCACTATGAACCGGGACCGCACAAGTCCTAGATTGGCACGAGATTGGCAAGCAGGCTAGAAAATCAGGAAAGCCACTCCGAAGAGTGGCTCTGACCTGGGGTTTCTTGGCAGCCCCAACGGGATTCGAACCCGTGCCGCCACCTTGAGAGGGTGGTGTCCTAGGCCACTAGACGATGGGGCCGAGTAGCCCCAGCACACTACCAATGCGGCCCCTGGCCGCCAACCAGAACAACACACCGAACGGGGCGCCGCACCTCGCCGGCCAACGCCACAACTTCCGACACAAGAGCTGGGGAGCAAGGAATCGAACCCTGAATAACAGTACCAGAAACTGCTGTGTTGCCAGTTACACCACTCCCCATGGAGCCCCATGAGTGTAGCAACGACGGCGGATGTGCCAACTCGGCGACTCAACTCGGCACCGCAACAAATATGCTGCGGAGGGCCCAGATCCGTACACCGTCCAGTCGCTCACCGCGGCGGGAGCTGACGAGCCAGCGCCAGCATCGCGACAGCCGCCGGCGACCTTCGCCCCGGTCGATGGATCACACCGACACGACGCGTCAACTTCGGTCGGATCGACCGCACCACTGCGCCGAGGGCCGCCGCCTGGGCAGCCATCGATGCCGGTAACAACGTGGTTCCGGCTCCGGCCAGCACCAATGGCACCAGAGCTTCGCGCTGGCTGGTCTCCACGACAACGTTTGCCTCCATCCCAACCCGAGCGATGGTGCGGTCCAGCAGTCGACGCGTGGAAGTCCCCGGTGGCGTGGCCAGCAGCGGGAGCCGGGCGAGCTGAGCTGCTGTGAGCACGTCGGAAGTCAACGCAGAGCGATCCGTCGACGGCGGGCTGACTGCGACGATCTCCTGGCGGAACAACTCCACGTGGACTAGGCCGCGACGGCCAGCAGTGAGGTCGGCGAAGCCCAACTCGGCGCGGCCCGAGGCAACCTGACGCTCCACCGTTGCTGTGTCCTCCGGCTCGTAGACACGCACGGCGACCCCCGGATTGGCAATCCTGAACGCCCCGATCAACCGCGCCACGGGATCCACGGCCAGCGTCGGCAACGCCACCAGCTCCAGTCGCCCTACACGCAGTTCTGCCACAGCGGCGGCGGCAGCCTGCAGATCCGCCGCGTCGCGCAACACTTGGCGCGCCCCGTCGATGACCGCCTCCCCGGCGGCGGTGATCGCTACACCGCGGCCGAGTCGCTCGAACAGCTCGACGCCGAGCTCGCGTTCCAACGTGCGTACGCCATGCGACAGCGAAGGCTGGGAAACACGCAACGCCGCCGCCGCCTTGGTGAACCCGCCATACGTGGCCACCGCAGTGACGTACTCGAGCTGCCGTAGATCCATAGACAGAAGCTATCGATGTGATACACCTGATTGGCTACCTGACCAAGGCACGATGGTCCACAATGGATCCGATGAGGAATCACCGGTGATCGCCGAAATAGCTCCGCACACACTGCTCACCGCTGCTTTCATCGGCCTCGGCATCGGCTTCCTCAGCGGCCTGTTGGGCAAAGGCGGCTCGGCCATTGCCACCCCACTGCTTGCTGCCATTGGCATCCCCCCGATCATCGCCGTAGCCGCTCCGCTGCCGGCCGCAATCCCCTCCACGCTGGCCGCCAGTTGGGTGTACTGGAAGGAGCGCTACGTCGACTGGCGAGTCGTGCGCTGGAGCATCGGCTGTGGAATCCCGGCAACGATCGCCGGTGCGATCGCCACAAGATGGATCAGCGGCGGATTCCTCGTCAAGCTGACCGACGTGGTGCTTATCGCGCTCGGCATCAGACTGGTCATGACCACCCGCCGCAAGCCGGCCACGATCGCGGAACCCGCTGGGCTGGTGGAGTCCACCGGGGAAGGCGCCCTGGCCGTTGCAGTGGCCTTACATGTCGAGACCGGTGAGGGCACAAACACCGAGGCCGAGCGGTGGCTACTGGCCACCGTGGCAGTTGCCGTCGGTCTGATGGCCGGCCTGCTCGCCAACAGCGGCGGGTTCCTGCTCGCCCCGCTCTACCTCACAGTGATCAAGTTGCCGATCCGCCAGGCGCTGGCCTCGTCGCTCGCTGTGTCGGCGGTGTTGGCGATCCCGGGAACAGTGGTGCACGCGGCCCTCGGTCACATCGACTGGACATTGGTACTGGTGTTCGGCGCTACGGCTGTACCGCTGTCAATGGCCGGCGCCCGCGTCGCGCTGCGGATCGACGCGCACCGACTGGAGTTCGCCTACGGCATCATCTTGATCCTGCTCGGTGGAGTGTTCCTGGCGTTGCGTTAGCGACCGCGTCGAGCACTATCGAACACGATCGGGATCCCGCAGCGGCAATGGTCAGCCGGTGATCGACAGCAATCGGCGAAACCCGATGATCCGACCGACCGAGATCCCTGCGGCCTCCTTCACCTCCTTCAAGAATGCCTCGCCGCCTTTGACAGGACTTGTCCGGGTGGGTGAGACATACGCCGTGAGGCCGAGCTCCTGGCTATCGAGACGAATGCGTAGCGAATGGTACGGATCGCTGACCAGCAGCACCCGCGACAGCCCTCGAGCAGCGAGCAGGTCACGAACTCCCTCTAGCGAGTCGAAGGAGTTGGATGCCTTGTTCTCCTCGAGGATTGCCGAGCCCGGTACACCACGTGCCTCCAGGTAGCGGGCTGATGCTTCGGCCTCAGTGAAACGATCGCCGGGCCTCTTGCCGCCCGTCACCACCACCACTGGTGCAATCCCGAGGCCCCATAGTCCAACGACGTGGTCCAGCCTGGCCGCCAGCTGCGCCGACGGTCGACCGTCGTACTGCGCCGCGCCCATCACCACGATGGCGTCTACCGGTCGAGTCTGGTCGCTGTTGCCAACCGAGTTCACCTGATAAAGCGTGACCCCGAAGTACCCGACACCGATGGCCATCAAAGCCACCATCACGCCCACGCTGCGCCGCAACCATCGGCGCCGGCTGCGAACCCGCAACGTCCCGACCGGAGTGGAATCTGCAATCGATACACCATCACCATCGATTCGGTCACCGCCACGACCGGCCTGTCCCGCCGCGCCAGCGCCAGGTGATCCGCCGGCCGGACCCCAGATTTGGTCCCACAACGGATCCCCGGCACTCTCGCTGCCAGGACCGGCGTCAGTCACCCGGTCGCCGACTCCGCGGCGAGCAACCGGCGCAGCGTCTCGGTGCGCCCGAGAAGCTCCAGCGGCTCGAACAACGGGGGCCCAACAGCACGGCCGGTGACCGCCACTCGAATCGAAGCCTGCGCCTTACCGAGTTTGAGTCCGTGGCGCGCGCTGACCTCCTCCAACGCCGTCTTCAACGATTCGGCATCCCACGATGCAAGTTCGCGATAGGACGCGATCGTGTCCGCCAGCACTTGTTTGGCCCCCGCAGCACCAATCGCCTTGGTCCACGCCGCGCCGTCCACGGACGGGTCAGCAAGGAACAAGAAGTCGACCATTGCCGGAACGTCGGCAAGCGTGGCAACGCGAGTCTGCACCAATGGCGCCATCGCAGCGAACACCGCTGCGTCGAAGCGCTCGGCCGGCCACGGCACGTTCCGCGACAGCAGGAACGGTTGGCAAGCATCAATGAAGTCAGCCAGCTCGAGTGCCCTGATGTACTCGCCGTTGAACGCCATCAGCTTCTTGATGTCGAAGAACGCCGGCGAGTGGTTCACGTCTTCGAGCCGGAAGTCGCGCTCGATCGTCGACCACTCCACGATCTCGGTCTCACCACGCGGCGCCCATCCGAGCGTCATCAGGTAGTTGACCATCGCGGCAGCCAGGAAGCCCTCCTCGCGATAGCCCTCCAACGCCACCTTGTCGCGGCGCTTGGAAAGCTTCTTGCGCTGCTCGTTGACCACCACCGGCACGTGCGCCCATACCGGCGGCACGGTTCCCAGCGCGTCCCACAGCATCTGCTGCTTGGGCGCATTGGGCAGATGCTCCTCGGCGCGCACGACGTGCGAGATTCGCATCTCGATGTCGTCGACCACGTTGGCCAACATGAACATCGGGCTTCCGTTGCTGCGCAGTAGGACAAAATCCTCGATCGTGTCGTTGGCAAAGCTGACTTCGCCGCGCACCGCGTCGTGCACCACGGTCGTGCCGCTGCGCGGCGTCTTGAAGCGCAGCACCCGTCCAGGCCCAGCCGAGAGACCCCTGTCGCGTGAGTATCCGTCGTAGCCCGGCTTGCCGGCGGCCTTCGCCCTGTCCTGCACCTCCTGAGCGGTGAGGTCGCAGTAGTACGCGTTGCCGGACTCGAACAGCCGCAACGCTGCGTCTACGTGCTGGCCGGCATATGAGCTCTGGAAGTAGGGCCCTTCGAACGCCGGATCGTCGCTGCTGATGCCGATCCAGGCCAACGCATCGATGATCCCCTGAGTCCACTGAGGCTGGTTGCGGGCCTCGTCGGTGTCCTCGATTCGTAGCACGAAGGTGCCGCCGAGCCGCTTTGCCAATGCCCAGTTGTACAGCGCGGTACGTGCGCCGCCGACGTGGAAGAAGCCAGTTGGTGAGGGCGCGATGCGAAAACGAGGACCTGACATGGAAACACCAAGGCTAGCCATCGGCTCCCGCGCCCGGCCGTCAATCGGCCGCCGTGTCCGATCACCCAGCGTGCGGCCGTTGAGTTACAAGCGCCAGGTTACGCAGTTGGCGCAACGCCACGGACAGAGTGGTGATGTCATATGTGTCGGCCCGACGGATCTCCGTGAACATCGCCATCGTGCGTGCCACCACCTTGTCGTTCACCCCGGCCCACTCGCTAGCTGAACCGATGTACAGCGCGTCGTCGGCTAGGTCGGCGAGCGCCACCAGCAGGTCGTCGCGCAAAGCAGAACGCGCCTGCGTCTGCCACCGGTCGGCGCGCGGCAACGACCCAATCGCGTCCCACAGCCAACCGATGTCGAGCAGCTCGAACACCGACCAGTAGGCCTCAGCCACAGCCGTGACCGCCACGCCCTGGATGCGGGCCAACTCGACCACGTCGAAGCCGGTGTGCAACAACGGCCACAACGTGGAGCGCTGCGCCAACCGCTCCGGCACGCCGGCCGCCAGCCGCCCGGCTTCGCTGGCGAACATCATCTCGCGGGTGCGACCACCGATGAACGATTCGAGGGCAACGGCCAACTGGGCCATCGGGATCCTGAACTCTGCGACGACCACCGCGATATCGATCGGTGGGCGACGATGACGCAGCAGCCACAACGTGCCTCGTTCGATCATCCGCCGCAGTTCGAGGAACAGCTCGAGTTGCACATCGAGCTTGATGCTCGAACCGCGGGTCACGTCGCCGCTGGACGCAAGGGCCTCGATCTCCTCCCACTCGGCGACGAACCCGAAGATGTCGCGCGCCGCCACCCAGGCGCGCATCACGTCCACCACGCCGGCGCCGGTGTCCTCGGTCATACGGTTGTCGAAAGAGATCCCCGAGAGGTTCACCATCTGATTGGCCACCTGTGTGGCGATGATCTCCCGGCGCAGGCGATGGGTCCCGATCTCGGGGAGGTACCGACGTTGCAGCTCCGGGGGGAAATAGCTCACCAGTTCAGGTTGCAGATACGGGTTGTCGGGGAAGTCGCTGCGCACCATCTCGTGCACGTTGGTGGTCTTCGTGTAAGCCATCAGCACGGCGAACTCCGGCGTGGTGAACCCGACACCGGCCGCCTGACGTTCGGCGACCTGCTTGTCGGTAGGCAGGAACTCCAGGTTGCGGTTCAACCAGCCTTCCGTCTCCAGCACGTTCAGATAGCGGGCGTACACGTTGACCATCGCCAGGCTCTGCCGCCGCGCAATTGCCAGCGCCAGCGTCTGGGCGCGGTTGTCATCCAGCACCAACTCGCCCACCTCGTCAGTCATCTCCGCGAGCAACGAGTTGCGCTGCTCGGTTGTCATGTCGCCGGACGCGACGACCGAACCGAGCAGGATCTTGATATTCACTTCATGGTCGCTGCAGTCCACGCCAGCCGAGTTGTCGATCGCATCGGTGTTGATCAGACCCCCGTTGAGCGCGTACTCCACGCGGCCACGCTGGGTGAATCCGAGGTTCCCGCCCTCACCGACGATCCGACAGCGCAGCGCCGCGCCGTCGACTCGCAATGCATCGTTGGCTCGGTCGCCGACATCCGCATTGGTCTCCGAGGTCGCCTTCACATACGTGCCGATCCCACCGTTCCACAGCAGATCCACTGGAGCTGTCAGGATCGCCGAGATCAGCTCGACCGGCGTGAAGCGGGTGCGATCAGCGCCAAGACGGCGCCGCGCTTCAGCGCTGATCTCGATCGACTTGACCGTGCGCGGGTAGATGGCGCCGCCCGCGGAAAGCAGCGCCGAATCGTAGTCCGCCCAGCTCGACCTGGTCAGTGAGTACAGCCGCCGGCGTTCGGCGAACGACACCGCCGGGTCTGGGTCGGGATCGATGAATATGTGCCTGTGGTCGAACGCGGCCACCAACTTGACCTGCGGCGAGCGGAGCAGCCCGTTGCCGAACACATCGCCGGACATGTCGCCGATGCCTACGACGGTGAGCTGATCTCGTTCCACGTCCTTGCCGATTGCCCTGGCGTGACGGCGAACGCTCTCCCACGCCCCGCGCGCGGTGATCCCCATCTCCTTGTGGTCATAGCCGGCGCTGCCACCGGAGGCAAACGCGTCGTCCAGCCAGTAGCCGTATGTGGCGGAAATCTCGTTGGCGATGTCACTGAACGAAGCGGTTCCCTTGTCGGCTGCGACCACAAGATATGGGTCGTCGCCGTCGTGGCGCACAGTGTTGGGCGGCGGCACCACCACTCCCCCGACGATGTTGTCGGTCAGGTCGAGCAGACCGCTGATGAACTCGCGGTAGCACGCCACACCCTCGGCGCGCAGCGCAACAGGATCGGATGGGGCCCGTTTGAGCACGAAGCCACCCTTCGCTCCGGTGGGCACGATCACTGCGTTCTTCACGATCTGGGCCTTCACCAAGCCGAGAACCTCGGTGCGAAAGTCTTCCCGGCGATCACTCCAGCGAATGCCGCCGCGGGCGATCATCCCGTTGCGCAGATGCACCGCTTCGAGCCGCGGCGAGCACACCCAGATCTCCGCCATCGGTCGTGGAAGCGGGAGGTCTGGCACCTTCGAGCAATCGAACTTGAACGCCAGCACCGGGCGGTGACCGACGCCGTCGGGGCCAGGGCGGAACGCGTTTGTGCGTACGGTCGCCTCGATCAGGGTGAGGATGGCGCGCAGCGTGCGATCGTCGTCGAGGCTCGGCACCGCGTCGAGCGCGGCAGCGATCGCCTGGTGCGAAGCGTCGTCGAGGCCTGCAGAACTGTCCTGGTGCGAGGGATCGAATCGCTGGGCGAACAGATCGACGAGCAGCCGGCTGATCGAGCTGTGGCGGCACAGTGTGGCCTCGATGTACTGCCGGCCGAACGGGAAGCCGATCTGACGCAAGTAGCGCGAGTAGGCGCGTAGCACCTCCACCTCGCGTGCCGACAGGCCGCCGAGCAGCACCAACCGGTTGAGCCCGTCCACCTCCACCGCTCCGGCGAACTCGGCAGCGAAGGTGCGCTGGACTTCGGCCCGAACGGCGACGGTGAGCAATGCCGGTTCGCTGACCGACACTCCGATGTCGTGCAACCACACTGCCTCTGTGCCGCCGAACACGAATACGAACGCCCGCTCATCGAGCGCGCGGAAGCCGAGGTGGTCGAGCAGCGGAAGAATGTCGGCCAGCGGCACCTTGTCGTTGCGGTGGTACACCCGGAACCGCCATTCGCCTTGCGGCGCGTCGGCGAACTGCAACATCTCCGTCGTCAAGTCGACACCCGTGTGGCGCAGGTCGTCTACGGCGACCAGGTCCACAGCGGCTGTTGAAGGCCAGTTCAACTCGTCGTAGCCGGCAGGTAGTAGTTGTCGATAGGTGTCGATCAGCGTTGCCGCCCGTGTCAAACCAACTTGCTCCGTCAGCAGTTCGCGGGTGGCTGTGAGCCACTCGTCGCCGACATCGCCCATCACCCCGGTTGCAGATCCGGTACTCCCCACTTTGTGGTCCTCCCTAACGCTGCCTGCGGGTTAGTTCAGCACAGTTGCGCCAGCGCCCTCGGAACACTCGATGCGAGTCGCCGAGCAGGACGTGCTCAGATGGTCCTCATGCGCCAGATCAATGTCCTCGGCACCGTGCTCGAATCCTGCTCTTCTGATCCGGTGACCGGCTTCTATCGCACCGGATGCTGCGAGAATCGCGGCGACGACCCGGGCCTGCACGTCGTCTGCGTCGTGCTAACCGAGGGATTCCTCGAATTCTCCAAGCTTGCCGGAAACGACCTCAGCACTCCGATGCCGGAATACGGCTTCGCCGGGCTCCACCCAGGCGACCAGTGGTGCCTGTGTGCGGCGCGGTGGCAGGAAGCACTGGAAGCCGGGGCCGCCCCCCGTGTGCGGCTGAACTCCACTCACGTCTCCGCGCTGGAGTATTCGTCATTGGCCGATCTGCGCGCTCATTCTGCCGACTGACGAAGCCACCCTGCTCGGAAACGTGCTCCAATGCAACGATGACAGTGACCACCTTTCGCGATGGCGACGTGCTCGTCGTCACCATCGACCGCCCCGAGGTGCGCAACGCGGTCGACGGTCCGACAGCGACTGAGCTCGCTCGCGTGTTCCGCGAGTTCGACACCGACTCGTCATCGAGTGTGGCTGTGCTCACCGGCGCCGGCGGCACGTTCTGCGCCGGCGCCGACCTGAAGGCCATCGGCGCCCACCGTGGCAACCGAGTGGAGGCCCACCCCGCGGCCGACGGCCCGTTGGGCCCTACGCGGATGCTGCTCGGCAAGCCGGTGATCGCCGCTGTCGAAGGTCACGCTGTGGCCGGCGGCTTGGAGTTGGCGCTGTGGTGCGACCTGCGCGTTGCTGCCGTCGACGCCACCTTCGGCGTCTACTGCCGCCGGTGGGGCGTGCCCTTGGTGGACGGTGGCACAGTACGGCTGCCACGGCTGATCGGCCACAGCCACGCGCTCGACATGATTCTCACCGGTCGGGGGGTCGGCGGCGAAGAGGCGCTGCGCATCGGTCTGGCCAATCGCACTTGCCCAGCCGGCGAGGCCCTGCAGACCGCGGTCGATTTGGCAAAGCAGCTCGCTTCCCTACCGCAGCGCTGCCTGCGCAACGATCGCCTGAGCAGCTACCAGCAATGGGATCACAGTCTCTTCGATGCGTTGTCGAACGAGACGCGACTCGGGTTGGAAGTGATCGCCTCAGGTGAGACGCTAAATGGCGCGCAGCGGTTCGCCGCTGGGGCCGGACGCCACGGCCTCGGCGAATGATCCGACGTTCGGTGTCGCCGCTATCCAGGCGACCGTCCTCGGGGGTACGGTGGCTGGAGTGAACGAACCCGCCGGTCTGGCCAAGCCGCTGTTACGTGGTTGGTCGCATGTGGTGTCGTTTGCCGTGGTCGGCGTGCTCGGACTGTTCCTCCTGGCGTTCAACACCGCATCTCCAGCCGACCGGTTGACCCTGGTCGTGTACCTGCTCGGCACATTGGCGATGTTCGGAGTGTCGGCCCTCTACCACCGCGGACCGTGGGCACCGCACGCCCTGTCGGTGTGGCGCCGACTGGACCACTCCACCATCTTCCTCGCCATCGCCGGGGCGTACACCCCGATCTCGGTGGCCTGCCTCGACGGCGGCTACCGCGCTGCGGTTCTGATAACGGCGTGGGGAGGCGCAGTGATCGGCATCTCCCTGCAATGGGTGCCGCTGAAGGTGCCGCGGGCACTTTTCACCTTGGTCTACATCGCGGTTGGCTGGTCGATGGCCATCGCCTTGCCACAGCTGTTCCATGGCATCGGCGCAGTCGGCTTCTCGCTGGTGTTGGCTGGCGGTATCGCATACACAGTCGGCGCCGTGGTGTACGCAGCCAAGCGGCCTGACCCATGGCCACGGGTGTTCGGCTACCACGAGGTGTTCCACCTGCTCACCGTCGTCGGCGCTGGTCTGCACCTAGCAGCCATCGCGTTCATCGTCTCCCCCAAGCTGTAGCTCCATAATCAACTCTGGTGAGGATTCGTGGCGCTCGTCGATATGAACCCTCACCAGACTTGATGGAGGGCCGGCCGGGTTGGTTCTCCGATAGCAGATTCCCGGGCATGCTCCGGTGGTGGGACGGTGACCGATGGACGGCTCACACGTGCGCCCCAATCACAGCGCGGCGGCGAGCGCGGTGGCTTGTGAAGTTCGGGGTGGGAATGTTGGCTGCCGGCTTCGTCGCGACTTTGGCCACGTTTCCATTCATCTGGGGAGATCCGGGCCCAGACCACCAACTCGACGCGGCCCCGTCATGGACCAACGTGACGCTCACGCTCGGATTCGTCGCCTTCGGCGTCGCCATCGTCTCGCTACTCGCGTATCGCTGGGCCAACCCCCAACTGCGCAAGCGACGTGCCGCAGAACGCCTCGGCTGACCCGCCAGCAGCGGTGTTCCGTCACTCACCACAACTCTGGTGAGGATTCGTTGCAGGTGTGGGTACGAATCCTCACCAGACTTGACCGTCGCGGCGCTGAACCCACAGAAACCGTTAGTTGAGCAGCTTGCGTGCGATCACCATGCCTGGATCTGGTTGGTGCCTTCGAGCAAAGTCCCGGCTGGTTCACTTCGGCCGCATTGGCCGATTGATGACATCGGCGATCGCGCCGGTCACAAGTCCGATGAGTCCGCCAAGGATCGACGAAGGGATCCCGAGTTCCAAGACCGCGAACCACGCTGTCTGCCAGTAGACCTCAAGGCCGACGACGAGCCCCACGGCGCCTCCAACCAACCCCGCAACGATCGCGCCGATCGCCGCCCATCTTGTGAACCTCGAATGGCTTGCGCCCGGGTGTAGATCAGCCACCGCTCGAAGGTACCGCGCTACTGCGCATGCCGCTCTGCCCGGCTTGATCTCCGCTTATCGACACCGCTCGGAGTCATCGGATCCGATTGCCGGCGGGAACGTGGTTGCGTTGTTCGTACCGTGGTCGTACCACTGAGCCAAGCACAAATCAGCGACCTCGGCCGGCGCTGCGCATCCGGCGGTAGGTGGCAGTGCAGATTCGATCATCTGTGCGGGTAGTGCCTTGACGGCGGCCTCGCCGTACGGGTATTCGCCGTGGCGATCGAGGCATCGTCGAGGAGGAAAGGGCTTGTTAGGTTTCGCTCATGCCGCTCGCGAATCCTTGGCTTGGACAACCCATACCGGATCGGCGCCTTGAGCGCATCGACCTGGAGGAGCGGGTTCACAACCTGCTGTCGTCTCAGAACATGTGCGTCTTGGCGACCAGCGGACCTCGGGGACCGCTGGCAACGCCGGTCCGATTCTTCGCACTGGGCTTCGCCCTGATGTTCACGGCGTCGCCCCGCTCACCCAAGATGCGCAACATCGAATCGGATCCACGGGTCTCGATCGGTGTGTTCGCACCACTGGTCGGGTTGGCGAGCAGCAGAGGCGTCCAGATTTTTGGAGAGGCCGCCGTCGTGCCCGACGGTCACGAACGGTTCGATTATTACTGGGAGGCGTTTCGTTGGGAATCGGAACAGGTTGAGCAGGGACGATCTCCTGACGACAGTCCGGGTGCGGTCGTCGTCGTCGAAGCGACGCGGATGGTGTACACCGAGCACTGGCTCCGCAGGTCAGGCTTCGCACCGCGTCAGTTTTGGTCGGCCGAATAGGGCGAGATACCCGTGGCCCATAGCGGAGCGTCGCGTGCGCACCTACCTTCCGCAAGGCGCTACCTGCCTTGAACTCCGTGGGGCGCCCGACGACGGCCTCCGAACCGGCGGTCTGTGGCATGCGCGCAAGCGCTGGCACCTGACAGGTTTGCACCATGAGGCACGTGCAGATCCGTCCCTTCGGCGAGAGCGAGCTGGGTCCGTCGCGTCGTGGAGCTACGAGCCACCCTTCGACGATTACAACGGGGATCCGAGTCGATTCGAGGACTACCTCGCAATCGACGACGCAGGTTATGGCTTCTACGCGATCGCCGATAGCGACGCTGAGGTCATCGGGTCCTATTGCTTCGGCGAAGAAGCTCGTGTGCCAGGGCAATCGTCGATCGACGGAGTGGTCGATATCGGTGGGGGCATCCGGCCGGACCTCGTCAGCAACGGCATCGCCACAAGTGTGTTCCCAGCGATCATCGACTTCGCTGCGTCCACTTTCCATCCAACGGCCTACCGCACTTTCATTGCCTCGTTCAACCAACGATCCACACGACTCTGCCTGGCTGCCGGCTTCTCCGTCGCTCGTGTGTTCGAGGGTCCAGGCTGTGAGTTCCAAGAGATGCTTCGCCCGGGCTGAGCTAGCGGTCCAACCGGCGGTATGGGATGCGCACAGATCAGTCTGATCTGTGTGCGATGGTGCCTTGCATCTTGCGCTCAGAGCGAATCCAATCTGCTCGCATGCGCTGGGGCCGCTCGTTCGTGTTTGTCGGTGCGATCGGCCTGCTCGCAGGGTGTAGCCACGAGTGCAAGAAAATGGGGTGCATCGCTGGCGTGAACGTGTGGGTCCCGAATGCGTTCCCGGTGGCACAGCTGCCCGTGGGCGTGACGACTTGTGCCGACTTGTGCCGACGCGGTGTGCAACACGGTCACCTTCCCTGCTAGCTCGGCACAGGGTCAGACAACGTTCATCGTCAGCGGGATGGTGGCCCTGAACGAGACGCGCGAGCGAGACGTTGCAGTGACCATCGAGGTGAAGTCGATGGCAGACGGCGTGATCCTGATACAGGCATCTGGTCCCGCGCGCCTGCGTCGCTCGCAGCCCAACGGAAAAGGTTGCGAGCCCGTGTGCTACGGCGCTTCCCTCACCTATCCCGGGACGGGCCTCGTCCTCCAGCAGGCCTGACACCGAACTGCCGCTATGCCCGGCCTGCTACAGGTCGATCTCGATTCCTTTTGATCGGTGGTGTTCTACGGGTGGGCGGGTGATCT
>JBDSMK010000277.1:0-4372 GCA_039915905.1 Ilumatobacteraceae bacterium | reverse complement strand
CGCAGCCCTCGCCTCCGGACGACGGCCCGACCTGGTGATCGTCGGTCCCGAGGCGCTGTTGGCCGACGGGGTGGCGGACCGTTGCGCCACCGCCGGCATTGCCTGCTTCGGGCCCACCGCGGCCTTGGCCCAATTGGAGACCTCCAAGAGCTTCACCCGGTCCCTGGCCGAACGCCTCGGAATTCCCTCGCCAGAGTTCTCTCGGCATGCCACCTCCGGCGACGCGCTCAAATGGTGGCGTGCCAACGGCGCCGGCGTGATGGTCGTCAAGCTCGACGGTCTGGCCGGCGGTAAGGGCGTAATCGTGCCGGCCACGCCCCAAGCAACCGAGGCCGCAATCGTCTCGCTCGGGGCCGACGGACCGATCGTGCTCGAGCAGGTGCTGCACGGCTCGGAGTGCTCGCTGATGGCGTTGTGCGACGGCACCGTAGCCAGGCCGCTGCCACTGGCGCAGGACCACAAGCGCATCGGCGAGGGCGACACAGGCCCGAACACCGGAGGGATGGGGGCATTCGCCCCGACGCCGGTGCCCTATGACGCCGACGAGTTGACCAGGGTGTTCATCCAACCAGTTGTCGAGCACTTCGCGGCTCAGGGCACCCCCTATATCGGTGTTCTCTACGCCGGTCTGATCCTCACCGCAGACGGACCCAAGCTGCTCGAGTTCAACTGTCGCTTCGGCGATCCGGAAGCCCAGGCCGTGCTCGCCCTACTCTGCAGCGATCTTGCCGAACTGGCGCTGGCATGCACGCAGGGCCGCCTCGCAGACACTCCGCTGTCGTGGCATTCCGGAGCGGCGTGCACGGTGGTCGCGGCGGCACCCGGGTATCCGCTGCGGCCGGTGATGGGTGCGCCGATCACCATTGCCGGCGAGCCGGCTGTGCTTGAATCGACCGTCGAGATCGGGGCCGCGGTGGTGCACCCGGCGGGTGTGGTCGACGGGGCTGTCGGTGGAGGCAGGGTGCTGTCGGTCACCGCTGTCGGCGCCGATCTGGCCACGGCGCGGGGACTCGCCTACCGGGTCATCGACAGTGTGCACTTCGACGGGATGCAGGTGCGTCGCGACATCGGCTGGCGGGCTCTCGGAGCAAGCATCCCCAGTTATGCGGCAACGGGTGTAGATATCGATGAGGGCAACCGGGCGGTGTCCTCGTTGGCCGCCGCAGTGCAAGCCACTCACGGTGAGGCTGTGCTGCGCGGCGTCGGCAGCTTCGGTGGATCGTTCAGTGCCAAGGAGATCACCGCGATGGCCGACCCGGTGCTGGTCGCATCCACCGATGGGGTCGGCACCAAGGTCGAGTTGGCCGCCAGCACCGGTCGCTACCGCGGTGTGGGAGTCGACATCGTCAACCACTGCATCAACGACGTATTGGTTCAGGGTGCCCGTCCGTTGTTCTTCCTCGACTACGTCGCCTCCTCGAAGATCCGGGCGGAGATGGTCGCCGAGATCGTCGGCGGGATGGCCGAGGCGTGCGCCGCGTCCGGCTGTGCGTTGCTGGGCGGCGAGACCGCTGAAATGCCCGGGGTGTACGCACCGGGGGCATTCGACATCGCCGGTACCTTGGTCGGGGTTGTCGAGCGCGCCGACCTGCTGCCCGCCGGGTTGATCGCCCCGGGCGACGTGCTCATCGGCATTGCCAGCAGCGGGCCTCACACCAACGGATACTCGCTGCTCCGCCGGTTGTTCGAATGGCTACCGCTGGAGTCAATGCCCGCCCCGCTCGACCGCCCGTTGATCGATGCGCTGCTGGAGCCGCACCGCTCCTATCTCGATCTGCTCGCGCCGGTGCTGGCAGCCGGGGCGGCGAAGGCCTTGGCCCACATCACCGGCGGAGGTCTGCCCGAGAACCTGCCGCGGGTGCTCCCGGCGGGCACCGCGGCGCGGGTCCACCTCGGGTCATGGCCCGTGCCGCCGCTGTTCCAACTGGTCCGCGAGGTGGCCACAGCGATGCCGACCGATGAGCTCTACCGCACGATGAACATGGGTGTTGGGATGGTCGTGATCACCGATCGACCCGATCGGGTGCAGACCCTGATCGCCGAACCAACTTGGCGGATAGGTGAGATCGTCACCGGAGACCGCACCGTGGAGCTCATCCCGGCGTGATTCGGCTGGACATCACCCCCCAGGCGCGACTCGTTGTCTTGGTGAGCGGCAACGGGTCGAATCTGCAAGCGATTCTCGATGCCACTGCGTCGGGGGTGCTGCAGGCCGA
Source organism: Ilumatobacteraceae bacterium (assembly GCA_039915905.1). Classification (GTDB taxonomy): domain Bacteria; phylum Actinomycetota; class Acidimicrobiia; order Acidimicrobiales; family Ilumatobacteraceae; genus JAODBQ01. Next base: position 2,156 of record JBDSMK010000277.1, on the reverse strand, counting down.
GGTGGCCCTTGTCGTGTCCAATGTGGCCGGTGTGCCGGCCCTAGAGCGGGCAGCTGCCGCGGGTGTTGCCCGGTGTGTCCTTGAACGCCGTCGAAACGAAGCCCGCGCCGACTACGACACTCGGCTGACTGCGGTTGTGGCCGACGCCCGGCCGGACTGGGTGGTGCTGGCCGGGTGGATGCGGATCCTGACGATGGGTTTCCTCGGCCGGTTTCCGAACCACGTACTCAACCTCCATCCGGCGTTGCCGGGTGAGTTGCCGGGCACTGGCGCGGTCGAGCAGGCGTATGCCGAGGCCCGCAAAGGTCTGCGGACGCGGACCGGGGTAATGGTCCATCTGGTGCCTGATGAAGGTGTCGACGATGGCCCGGTGCTGGCCAGTGCCGAGGTCCCGATTCGGGCCGACGATTCGTACGCGGACCTGGCTCGCCGCGTGCACGATTGCGAACATTCCCTGCTGGTCAGCACGCTGGCCGGATTGATCTACGCGAAGGACGGTGTCCATGACTGAGAAACCCACCCGCGAACAGTTCTTCGACCATTTCGAGGCGTTGACCTTCGACGATGTGGTTGTGGTGCCCGGTTTCTCCGAGGTTCTACCCAACGCCGTCGATCTCCGTGCCCGTTTCGCCGCTGACATCGAGTTGGCTGTGCCCCTCGTGTCGGCGGCGATGGACAAGGTGACCGAGGCGTCAATGGCAATCGCGATGGCACGTCAGGGCGGCATCGGCGTGATCCACCGCAACCTGACTGTGGAGGATCAGGCCGCCGAGGTGCAGCGGGTGAAGCGCAGCCAGAGCGGGATGATCACCGATCCGGTCACCCTCACTGTGGATGCCGTAGTCGGCGACGCCCAGGCGCTGATGGCTCGGTTCCGCTTCAGTGGGATGCCGATCATCGATGCCGATGGACGCCTCGTCGGCATCCTCACCAATCGTGATCTGCGGTTCTGCTCAACCGCCGATGAGGCCCGTCCCGTCCACGAGTTCATGACGTCCACCGGGCTCGTGACTGCCGCGGTCGGTACCTCGATCGAGCAGGCCAAAGTGCTGCTACAGCAGTACCGCATCGAGAAGTTGCCGTTGGTCGATGCCGACGGTCGTCTCGCCGGCTTGATCACGGTGAAGGACATCCAAAAGCAGGTCGACTACCCAAACGCAGCCCAAGACTCGCAGGGACGGCTACGCGTCGCAGCCGCGGTCGGGGTCGGCGACGATCTGGAGTTGCGCGTCGAGGCCTTGGGCGCGATGGGCGTCGATGCGGTGGTGATCGATACCGCCCATGGCCATTCCGCCGGGGTGATCCAGGCGGTTCGACGGTTGAAGTCGGGGTGGCCGGATCTGCCGGTGGTGGCCGGCAACGTGGTCACCGCCGAGGGGGTGGAGGCGCTAGTGGCCGCCGGTGCCGACGCAGTGAAGGTCGGTGTCGGGGCTGGTTCGATCTGCACCACCCGGGTGGTCAGCGGTGCCGGGATGCCTCAACTGTCGGCGGTTTACTTCGCTGCTGCTGCAGCTCGGCGCCACGATGTACCGGTGATCGCCGACGGTGGGGTTGTCTACAGCGGCGATCTCGTCAAGGCGATCGCCGCCGGGGCGACCACGGTGATGCTCGGTTCGATGCTGGCCGGCACCGACGAGGCCCCCGGCGAGCTGGAGTTGTTTGAGGGTCGGCGCTTCAAGAGCTACCGCGGGATGGGTTCGCTCGCGGCGATGCAGGGCCTCGGTGCCGACCGTTATGGCACCGCCCAAGGCGCTGGGCCGAGCAAACTAGTACCCGAGGGCATCGAGGGCCGGGTGCCGTACGCCGGGCCGTTGGCCGAGGTCACCCATCAACTAGTCGGTGGATTGCGCAGCGGCATGGGTTACGCCGGGGCGGGCACCCTCGCGGCGCTGCGCAGTAATTCGCAATTCATGCGCGTCACTACCGCCGGCCGCGAGGAGAGTCATCCTCACGATGTGACGGTGACGAAGGAAGCTCCGAACTACCAGCGCAGCTGACGCTTCTGACGGGAGCGTTGAAGCGACCAGTCCGGTGCCGATCATGATGAGCAGCGTAAACATGATTGGCCCAGGGCGACCACGAACAGATTTGGGTTGTCATCACCGTACTTCTTGATCGCTCCCCGTTGTCAGCGGATTCGGCGGCGCCGTGCCGTG
>JBDSMK010000070.1:0-4723 GCA_039915905.1 Ilumatobacteraceae bacterium | reverse complement strand
TGGCCAAGTTGTCCGCCGCGCAGGCGGCAGCCGAGGGTGTGATCGGCAAGGAGCGCACGATCGAGAGGCTCGCCCGGTCGGCGTTGGCGGCGCCCGTCGTTGCAACGGGTTGTCGCCGCGAGCATTGGCGGGAGCTGTTCGTCGCCACCGGCTTCGGGACACATGTGATCGAGGGATACATCGACCTGTTGGTGCGCGACGACCAGGGTGAACTGACGGTAGTGGACTACAAGACCGACCAACTGTCCGATGCGCCGGATCGATCCGAGCGCCTACGCCGCTATGGGGTGCAACTTGCGGCGTACGGGATCGCCTTGGAAAAGCTTCTCGGCGAACCCGTTCGAGCCGGCGTACTGGTGCTGTGCCGGGTCAATGCGGCGGCACAGGAGCACTTCGTCGCAGATTGGCAGGCGACCAAGGACGAGCTACGGGCCAGGTTGCTGCTCGTCGACTGAGTCGGCGCGGCGCTGCCGACGGCGCGTCGTTGTCCGTCGAGGGGGGCGGATCACGGGCGTTTCCACCACAGTCGCGCTGCGCAGCGATCGACCTGTGGCAAATGCCAGTTGCTTGATGAGGACGAGCACCACGAGCACCCCGAACGCAACCATCAGCGGGCGCAGCACAGCCGCCAACAGCGCCCCTTTGGAGGAACGCAATGGCGTCAGCAGTCCGGTGTCGACCGGGCCGCCGCTCGCCGTGAGCGTCATAACCGGGTCCTCGACCTGCGGGCATTGCAAGTCGCTGCTGCTGCTGTCGCTGTTCGCGCCGACGACGGCATCGCCGCCGAACAACTGATCAGGTTCACGAACCTTCGAGCTCAGCAGTCCGGTGCTCGGGTCTTTCACCGCGCCGACCACATAGGTGGTGTCGGTGTGCAGGAATCGCACGTCGTCGCCATACGAGATCTGCACCTCACCGCCGACCTCCCATGGGTCCAGTGACCCGGCGAGAACCTGCCCGACCGTGAACTGGGCGGTGCGGAAGTCGAAGATGTGCAGCTTGCCGATGAACACAGCGGTGGAGTCCGGCGGAATGGGGCAGCCGATCGGCGAGACAACCAGTGGGGCCGACTCCACCTTCGGTTGCAAGATCAGCGGCGGACTCTCGAACTGCACGGTGATGTCCGGACCGAGTCCGGTGTCCTCGCCGCCAGCAGCGATCGTCGTCGAAACAGTGGATGGAGCCGTGGTCGCAGGGCCAGCCGAGCCAGGGCCGGTCGAGCCGGGCCCAGTTGAGCCTGGCCCAGTCGAGCCAGTCACAACGGTACGACCAGGGACTTCCGGGGCGGCGGCCGCACCGGCGACTAGCAGCGACGCTCCACCGATTGCGACGGCGAGCATCGCTGCGCCACAGAAAACGATCGGCCGGGCGCGCACCGCAGCAACGCTACTGACCGCCACCGCCTGGTAGCGGTCACGCTGTCTCGATCAGCGGCCCTGGAAGATGGGCGACCGCTTCTGCAGGAACGCGACCATCGCCTCGGCCGTGTCGGCCGTGGAGAAGTTGACAGTCTGAGCAGCACCTTCGTCGTCTATAGCCTGCTCGAACGTCGCGCCGGCCGAATTGTCGAGCATCCGCTTGGTCTGCGCCATCGCAATCGGGGGCCCGGCGGCCAGGCGAGCGGCCCAATCGGCTACGAATGCATCGAGCTGCTCCTCCGGGAGGACCCGATTGACCAGCCCCATCGCCGCCGCCTCGGGAGCCGAGACGATGTCGCCGAGCAGCGCCAGCTCCTTGGCCCGGTGAATACCGACGTGTCGTGGCACCAACCACGAGCCGCCGAAATCGACCGAGAGGCCGCGGCGCACGAAGATCTGTGAGAACCGGGCGGTGTCAGCGGCTACCACCAGATCGCACCCGAGCGCCAGGTTGCATCCGGCTCCCACCGCGACACCGCGCACCTTGGCGACCACTGGTTGTGGAAGCCGGTGCAGAGCAATGGCAACGTCACCGATGTGGCGCATCACGCCGAGCTGGTGTGGCCTTGCGTCTCGGTCGTCTGCGGACAGGTCGGCTCCGGAGCAGAAGTCGCCGCCTGAGCCGGTGATGACCACGGCCCGATCCGCGGCATTACCGGCAATCTCTTGAAACGTCTGAAGCAACTCGCTCCACATCGTGGCATTGGCGGCGTTCTTCTTGTGCGGACGGTTGAGGGTGACGGTGACCACGCCAGCGTCACGGTCGATGATGATGGTTTCCACCGCGGCGACGATACTTCGGAGGTGGGACTCAATCCGTACCGCAAGTTCGTCCCCCACCGCACCGACGTGCTGTTCGTGGCGAGCGCAGTGGTGGTCGTGCTCGCCCTGCTCGTGTGGGCGATCTTCGGCTGAGCCGACTATTTGTCTCGACTGTCGCCGTTCCACAGCAAGACGACCTCAGAAGGCGACCTCAGAAGGCAGCCTCGATCACCTCGATGTGTGCGCCGGTGACGGCAGCGACATCGAAACGCACCTCTACGCCGTGCACGTCGTTGGTGGCCAACCACGCTGCTGCCAGACGGCGCAAGCGGCGTTGCTTGTCCCACCCAACCGCCGCAGCGGCACCACCGAAGGCATCGTTGGAACGGGCCTTGACCTCGCAGAACACAACCGTGTCGGCCTGGCGCACCACCAGGTCAAGCTCACCTTGCGGGCAGCGCCAATTGCGAACCTGCACCACGTATCCGTGCGCCACGTACCACCGCGCAGCCTCGTCTTCGCCCCACCGCCCACGGGCCTGATTGGCCAACGACCGCCGCGGCGGGCCGGCAGCTACATCTCGAGGTGCGGCAGTTCCTCGACGTTGACGTCCTTGAAGGTCAGCACCTTGACCTTCGGGACGAACCGGGTCTTGCGGTACATGTCCCATACCCATGCGTCGCTCAGCTCCACTTCAATGACAGGCCGCGCCGCATCGCCACCCACTGTGACGTTGACGTCGTTGGCCAGGTAGAACCGGCGCTCGGTCTCCACGGCGTAGCGGAACAAGCCGGATACGTCCTGGTACTCCTGCGCGAGCTGGAGCTCTCGCTCGGCCTCGAAGTTCTCGAGATCGTCGGAGCTCAACTTGGGTGCCTGTTCACACCGATGGATGCCACAGCGACATTCTCGCATCAGCGAGAACGAACGGCTCAGGCGTTGCGCTTTTCCTTGATCTTGGCGGCCTTGCCGACGCGGTCACGCAGGTAGTACAGCTTCGCTCGGCGCACGTCGCCGCGGCGCACGACCTCGATCTTGACCACCGTCGGGGTGTGCACCGGGAAGGTGCGCTCGACACCGACGCCGTAGCTGAGCTTGCGCACGCTGTAAGTCTCACCGACTCCGCTGCCGTGGCGACCGATCACGTTGCCCTGAAAGATCTGGATCCGCTCCTTGTTGCCTTCCACGACCTTCACGTGCACCTTGACCTCGTCACCGGCGGCGAAATCAGGGATGTCGCTGCGGAGGTACTGGTTGTCTACAAAATCGGTCGACTTCATGGCGCGGGTCTTCGAACCTTCGAGTAGGGGAACGCTGCAGGATAGGTCACAGACGGGAACTCTTCCAACAGTCGCCGGTCATCTTCACCCAGCGATTCGACGGCAGGCAGCAGATCGGGACGATAGGCAAGGGTCCGGTGCAGCGACTGGGCGCGGCGCCAGCGCTCGATCTTGGCGTGGTCCCCGCCGCGCAGGACGTCCGGTACGGACCAGCCTCGGAAATCCGCCGGTCGCGTGTACTGCGGCTCCTCGAGCAGCCCGGAAGCGCCGAAGCTCTCCGTCACCGGGCTCACCGCGTTGCCCATCGCCCCGGGCAGCAACCGCACTACGGCCTCAACTACCAGGCACGCAGCGACTTCTCCGCCACTGAGCACGACATCGCCAACGCTCAGTTCGTCGTCCACGAGGTGTTCGCGGACACGGTGATCGACGCCTTCGTAGCGCCCGCACAGCATGCTGAACCCGTCACTCGCAGCGAGTTCGGCGGCCACAGCCTGGTCAAAGCGCCGGCCGCCCGGCCCGAGCAACAACAGCGGCCGCGGCGGATCCGCAGCAGCAACTGAGTCGAACACGGGCTGCGGCCGCATCACCATTCCGGCACCTCCACCGAACGGGGCGTCGTCGACGGAACGGTGAACGTCGGTGGTGTGCTCACGCAGGTCGTGGGTGCGCAGATCCACTAGATCCAAGCGGCGAGCGCGACCCAGCAGACTCTCGCTGCAAAACCCGTCGACGAGCGCGGGGAAGATGGTGAACACGTCGATCCGCACTGTCTGGCATCCTACGGGCGATGATCTTTCACATCACCGACGCCGGGCGCTGGGCGCAGTCGTGCGTCGACGGGGCGCACACAAGCTCCACGCTTGGCGTCGAACTGCACGAACAAGGCTTCATCCACTGCAGCACCACCGCCCAAGTGGCCGGTGTGTTGGGGCGCTTCTACCGCGGCGTGCCGAACCTCGTGCTGTTGCACATCGACGAGTCTCGGCTCACCGCGCCGCTGCGATTCGAACCCGCCAACGGTCCAGTCACCGGTTCAGACGAGGATCCGACCGGCGATCCCACCAGCAGGCCAGCAGGCCAGTTCCCCCACGTATATGGGCCAATCGACCTGGCCGCCGTCGTCGCCGTCGAACCGATCGAGGCACCACCTCTGAAGCCGGCAACCGACTAGGTCGGCGACGGCATCGCTTGAGAGCTATTCGAACAGCCCGTCCGGGGGATCAACGGTTATAACATCGTCGCCGTAGTCAACGATGAACG
>JBDSMK010000478.1:0-2574 GCA_039915905.1 Ilumatobacteraceae bacterium | reverse complement strand
GGCGCGGATGCGACGACGTTCGAAGTGCGGTCCCGTATCGACACTCCGATGGAAGCGGCCTACTACCGACATGGCGGAATCCTGAGGTACGTGCTACGCCAACTCGCCCGCCGCTGAAACGCCACCGACTCGCTGCTGTTGAAAGCGATCGCGCGCATGCCAAACGCCTTGGCCAGCCGTGCTCCCACCGCCGTCCGCAGCGCCACGACTTTTCGGGTTCAACGTCATTGCGTCATCACAATGACTGGCGGTAGCCGAAGAACTCGTGGTCTTCGTTGTAGCCGCCTTCGCCTCCACCGAGGTCGCGGAAGTGGGCGACGAATTCAATGGCTTGTATCCACTTGACCTGCTTGAACCCGATCTGGATCTCGTTGCGAAGTCGTAGCGGTGCGCCATGCCCGAACTGCAGTGGAGCATTGTTCATGTCGTAGGCGAGCATCGTCATCTCCAAGCCCATTTGCTCGATCGGGTGGGCGTCGTAGTAGGTGCCGCCGTCGGCGCCTTCCCCTAACGAGTAGAAGACCACCCACTTCGCCTCCGGCTTCGGGTGAACCAGATCCATGATCGTCTGCATCGACACACCGCCCCACTTGGCGACACCCGACCAGCCCTGGATGCAGAAGTGCTGGGTGATCTGCTCGTGATGCGGCAAGGCTCGGAGTTCGTCGAGCGACAGCGCTGCGGGTTTGTCGACCAGCCCGCTGATCCCGAGTCGGTAGTCGGCGAAGCCGTCGGCGCGCAACGCCAAGTACTCCGGCGAGTCCGGGTAGCGGCCGTTGTGCCAGAAGTACGGCGAGATGTCGCCTTCGTCGTATTCGCCGGGGTGCGCATCGACGTGCTCGAACAGTCGTTGAGCAGGTCCGATCAGCGCGAATCCGACTCGCTGGACAACGCGCGGATGGCGCAGCGTGAACGGGGTGGCCGCCGCCCAGGCGACGATGACGATCACCATCGTCACGGCGAAGACAGCGAACCCCACCCAGCTGGCATCGTCGCGGGTGCCGTAGATGTGATTGAGGTTGCGCAACAGGCCCGTGGCGAACACGAACGTGACGTGCATCACGATGAAGGCCAAGAACCACACGAGCACCAGGAAGTGCACCGAGCGCGCCACTTGGATGCTGAGCACCTTGCTCAAACGCTTGAAACGGGTGGAAAGGGCCGGCGACATGCCCAGACCGGTGATCAGCGCAAGCGGTGCCGCCACGAAGATCGTGATGAAGTAGGCGATCAATTGCAAACTGTTGTAGGACACCCAGCTGTTATCGGTTGGCCAGTCGAGCGAGAGGTACTGGAGCAGCGTCGAGATCGCGTTGGGTATCACAGCCCAGGTAGTAGGTACGACGCGATGCCACTGCCACGTGGCGAACAGGAACACGTAGAAGATGAGGCCATTGAGCAGCCACAGCACGTCCGCACCAAAATGCCACCAACGAGCGATGCCGATCATGTGACGCCGGCCCGGCAAGCCAATGTGGGCAGGCAACGCAACCGAATCTTCCTTGGCGGTCCACAACGGTGACAATGGGACCTCCTTCTGGAACCGGAACCACTCCCGCCCCGGGGTTGAATCCCTGGTCCAATACAGACGCGCGTGATCCGCGAGGATCTGCAGACCGGACCGGACGATGAAGATCAACAGGAACAAGTTGAAGAAATGCAATGCCCCCACCCACCAGGCGAACCCCTGATTCGCTCTGTCCGCCGGGGTGACGATGGTGCCCGGGTAACGCTGAATGAATCGCTCCACCGACGGCATGTTTCGCAACCCTTTGGCCACCGCCACTGCGGTGATCAACAGTACGAAACCAACTGGGATCAACCAGAGGAGATTGAACCATCGGCCACGCCCGATGCGCACGTGCGGTGCCGTGCCGAACTGCTGTGGGATCGATCCCGCCCACGTTGGGAGGTCGATGAACTCCTCACCGATCCCGAGGCCTGCCCTCAACGCAGCAGCCCTATCTTCGGGGGTTACCGCTTCGTGATGATCGGAGGAGTTGGTTGCCGCCGGTCGGCGGCTGGTCATCTCGTCGGCGCGCGATCGTCGAAGGCAGATCTCAGCTGGGAGAAGGCGTCGGCCTGAATCGTGGTGTGAACGAGCCGCACTCCTGGGAATCGATCGACCTCGGCACCCAGGGCGCGTTGATCGATGTCGCTGGCGAGAACCAAGACCGTCGCGGTGTCGGGACGAACGGCGTCTTTGAACCAGGCGACCCATTCATCGGGAATCCCAAGATCGACGACTTTGGCGGTGACGGCACCGACACCGGCGCCGATACCGAGCCCCGCGATCCAGCCGACCGGGCCGCCGACGATCAACCCCAGCAAGCCGACCCACATCGCGCCCGATAGCGCCGTCCGACCGGCCTGGAGGTCGATCGTCTCGCGAACACGAACGTGCTGGTCGTCGTGTTTGACAACCATCACCGCATCGGTGAGGTGCAGCATGTGGTCATCGGATAACCCTTTGATGGCGAGCATGAACTGCTGCGCCCGGTTGACCGAGTCGAACGACAGCCCGAACAACGTGTCAGGGTTCGATGTGCCAGAACTCGATGTGCCGGTACTGCC
>JBDSMK010000406.1:0-3427 GCA_039915905.1 Ilumatobacteraceae bacterium | reverse complement strand
ACTGCTCGGCTGGTTCGTGATCGTCCGGGGGATTCTCTGATGAACTTCCCGATCCTCACGGCAATCGTCGTCGTCCCCGCTGTCGGGGCGCTGGCCGTCATCTTGATGTCCAACAGGCGCCCAGAGTGGGTGCGGCTCTTGGCGTTGCTGACAAGCATCACCACTGCCGGTCTGATCATCTGGATGCTCATTGCGTTCAAGACGAATAACGGCGGGTTCCAATTCGTCAGCAAGCATCCGTGGATACGCCCGTGGGGCATCTCCTGGCACCTCGGCGTCGACGGGATCTCACTGTTCCTGGTGGTCATCACCGGGGTGCTGTTCCCGCTGGTGATCGCCGGCATCGACCCGCACCACGACCGCAAGGGCTACCTCGGGTGGATGCTCCTGCTCGAGACGGCGCTGCTCGGCGCGTTCGTCAGCCTCGACCTGTTCCTGTTCTTCGCCTTCTTCGAACTGGTGCTTGTCCCGATGTACTTCCTGATCGGCGGATGGGGCCACGACAACCGCATCTACGCAGCCAACAAGTTCTTCATATTCACCATGTTCGGCTCAGCCTTCATGCTCGTCGGCACGATCACCACCGCATTGCTGGCGAAGTCCAACGGCGTCGGCCACATCACCTTCGACCTCGTGGAGATCGCCGACAAGGCCAACTTTGCGACGAGCACCGGGCGGTGGTTGTTCTTCGCCTTCGTGATCGCCTTCGCGGTCAAGGTGCCGCTGTTCCCGCTGCACACCTGGCTGCCGGACGCGCACACCCAGGCGCCGACCGGCGGCTCGGTGATGCTGGCCGGGTTGCTGCTCAAACTCGGCACCTACGGCTTGCTGCGCTTCGGGTTGTTCCTGTTTCCGGAGGCCGCCCGCTGGGGCCGGCCATTGCTGCTCACGTTGGCGGTGATCGGCATCCTCTACGGGGCGATCGTCGCGGCGATGCAGAAGGACCTCAAACGGATCATCGCCTACTCCTCGATCGCCCACCTCGGGTTCATAGTTCTCGGCATCTTTGCGATCACCACCCAGTCGATCAGCGGTGGTGTGCTGCAGATGCTCAACCACGCCGTGTCCACGAGTGCCTTGTTCATTCTGGTCGGGATGATCTACGAGCGCCGCCACACCCGTGAGATGTCCAAGCTCGGCGGCATCCAGAAGGTTGCGCCGGTGTTTGCCGGGGTGTTCATGATCGTGATGCTCTCGTCGATCGCTGTGCCCGGGTTGAACGGTTTCGCCGGCGAGTACCTGATCCTGATCGGCTCGTTCCTCACCGCCAGGTGGTGGGCGATCATGGCTGGCGCCGGTGTGATTCTGGCCGCTGTTTACCTGCTTTGGGCCTACCAGCGGGTGTTCCACGGTGAGCCCGACGCAGACAACGCGGCGTTCCACGAACTGAAGTGGAAGGAAGGCGCGCTGTTGCTTCCGTTCGTCGCGATGATCCTGTTCGTCGGTGTGTACCCGAGGCCCTTGCTGGACCGCATCGAGCCGAGCGTGAACGCGGTGATCGAGCACGTACACGAACGCACCGGGTACGTTCAGCCGCAACCGGTGCAGATTCACATCACCGCCGGAGCCGCAGGCTGATGGGCACGATGTTCGCTGCCGACACGCTGCGCGGCCCGTCGATCGACTGGCTCGCACTGAGCCCGTTGTTCGTGCTGCTCGGCGCGGCGATGGTGCTGCTGCTGGCTGGTTCGCTGGCGCCGCGCCTACCACGTGGATCGGAGGCGTGGTTCACCGTCGCCGCATCGATCGCAGCCAGCGTGATGGCCGTGGTGTTGTGGCACCGCGTAGACATCCACGGACCGAGCACCCTCGTCGGTGGTGCAATCGCGCTCGACCACTACGCGTTGTGGATGACGATCGTCATCTGCATCGGGATCGCGCTCGTCGCGTTGGTCACCGATGGCTACGTGCGCCGAGAGGGTCTGGAAGGCCCGGAGATCTACGCGTTGTACATGCTGTGCGCGGTAGGCGGCATCGTGATGTCCGCGTCGAACGACTTGATCGTGCTGTTCCTCGGCATCGAGATCTTGTCGATCGCGCTGTACGTGATGGCCGCCAGTCACCGCAAACGGGTCGAGAGTCAGGAGGCGGGCATCAAGTACTTCGTGCTCGGCGGGTTCTCCTCTGCCTTCTTCCTGTACGGAGTGGCGTTGATCTACGGCGGTACCGGCAGCACCAACTTCACCAAGATCGTCGCCGCGTTCAACTCCACGGTGGATCTGCAACGTCACGACGCGATGGTGCTCGCGGGTATCGCAATGTTGCTCGTCGGCCTCGGGTTCAAGACCTCTACTGCTCCGTTCCACTTCTGGACGCCGGACGTGTACGAAGGTGCGCCCACACCGGTCACCGGGTTCATGGCCTCGGCCGCCAAGGCTGCCGCGTTCGCTGCCTTGCTGCGCGTTCTGATGGTCGCGCTGCCGCACTGGCGTGACGACTACCGACCGGTCATCTGGGCGCTGGCCGTGCTGACCCTGATCACCGGTGCGGTGATGGCGATCATCCAGAGCAACGTCAAGCGAATGCTGGCGTACTCCTCGATCAACCACGCCGGGTTCATGCTCGTCGGCGTGGAGGCCGCCGCCCACCTGGCCGGCAACCCTTCACCGGGCCGCGGTGTCGGTGCAGTGATGCTCTACCTGATGATCTACACGGTGCTGATCATCGGCACGTTCGCTGTGGTCGCATACGTTGGCCGGACGGGTGATGACGCCACCGACATCGGTTCGTTCCGCGGCTTGGCGCACAATCGGCCGGTGCTCGCGGCGTGCTTCACGGTGCTGCTGCTGGCCCAGGCCGGAGTGCCGTTCACCAGCGGGTTCGTTGCCAAGTTCGGCGTCATCCAGGCGGCCACCGAGCAGCACAGCTACGCGCTGGCGATCATCGCGATGATCTCCGCCGTGATCGCTGCGTTCTTGTACCTGCGGATCATGGTCAGCATGTGGATCGCCGATCCGGAGGCCGGTGACGAGGTTCGTGAACGGGTTCGTGTGCCGTGGTCCGGCGTCGTCGTCATCGGCGCCTCGGTACTCTTCACCATCGTGGTCGGATTGTTCCCCGGCTGGCTGATCAGCCTGACTGACACTGTCACCAACTTCGCTCGCTGAGCCACCGCCTCCGGCAGCCCCTCGACGGCAACCGGCAGCCCCCGGACCGCATCGGGCGAAGTGCAGACGCCAATCTCAGGTGACCCGCGGCTGTGATGGCCGGTTGTCTTCACTTCGCGGGCGCGCCAGCGGCTCAGTCAGGCGGGCCAGTCAGGCGGGCCAGTCAGGCGGGCCAGTCAGGCGTGGCGGATCAGGTCGTCGTATAGAGCTTGCTGCCACGCCACTTCGTGGGCGTTGTCCTCTGGGTGCCACTGCACACCCACCAGCCAAGCCGCGCTGTCTGACTCGTAGGCCTCCGTGAAGCCTTCTGCAGAACGGCC
>JBDSMK010000403.1:0-2706 GCA_039915905.1 Ilumatobacteraceae bacterium | reverse complement strand
TGACCGCCGTGCGCAGGCCCAGCGCCGCCGCCTTGTCACGAACCTCGGCCTTGGTCATCGTGCCGACCGGGAATATCGTGCGCGACAGCTCGCGCTGGTCGAGCATGTGCACCACGTAGCTCTGGTCCTTAGCCGCGTCGGCGCCGCGCTGCACGAAGCGGCTGCCGCCGACATCCACGATCCGGGCATGGTGCCCGGTGGCGATCGCATCGAATCCGAGCATGTCGGCACGTTCGCTGAGCCTGTTGAACTTGAGGTGACGGTTGCATTCGATGCACGGATTGGGGGTGAACCCGTCGCGGTGGGCGGCCACGTAGGGGTCGACGACGTGGGTGTTGAAGTCCTCGCTGAAGTTGAACACCAGATGATCGATGTCGAGTTGCTGGGCTACGCGTCTGGCGTCGTCTACATCCGCAACCGAGCAGCAGCCGGTGTCGCTGTCTCCACCCCACAGGCGCATTGTGATCCCGACCACGTGGTGACCGGCAGCGACCAGTTCGGAGGCGGCAACCGACGAGTCGACGCCACCGCTCAACGCCACGAGAACCTTCATCCGAGGACCGTCTCGCGTGCGGCCCCGCTCGAGCCTGCGTTCGCAACCTGGCGCCCTGCAGCCGGACGAGCGCCGCGCAACCGCCGAACCGCTGCGATCACCGCTGCTGCGCCGCGCTGCACGTCGGCCGCCGTAGTGGTGTGACCGAGAGTGAGCCGCAAGGCTCCACCGGCGAGCTCGCGGCTCACTCCCATGGCCGCCAGCACATGTGAGGGCTCCATCGCCCCGCTTGCGCACGACGATGCAGCGGTGGCGCACACCCCGGCCTCGTCGAGCAGGTACAGCAGCGCCTCGTTCTCGATCCCGGCGATGCAGATGTGCGCCGATCCTGGGATCTTGTGCTGGCGCGACACCGTTTCGAAGACATCATCGAGCGCACCGACGATCTCGTCAACCATGTCATCGCGCAACTTAGTGATCCGCGTGTTCTCGAGGTCGCGCTGCTCGTCGGTGAGCCGGAGGGCTACAGCAGTGGCCACTATCCCGGGCACGTTGTTGGTGCCGCTGCGTCGCTCACGTTCCTGACCGCCACCGATCAGCAGCGGGGCGAATGCGGTACCGGACCGGACCATCAGCACTCCGACACCTTTGGGTCCCCCGAACTTGTGCGCTGACAGCGACAACATGTCGACGTGCGCGGAGATCTCGCGCAGATCGCGCCAGCACGCTGCCTGAACTGCGTCTGTGTGCAGCACAGCGTTCGGGGCGCGCCGCCGGACCACATCGGCCACCGCAGCGATGTCGGTGATCGTGCCGACTTCGTTGTTCACCGTCATCACGCTGACCAGCGCGACCTCATCTGGTCCGGCGCCGAGCAACTCGTCCAGAGCGTCGATGTCGATGTGGCCGGAAGCCAACACCCCAACGGTGCGACCGTGGCGCGACTCCACCGCGTGCAGCACGGCGTGGTGTTCGACGGCCGAACACACCGCTACGCCACTACGCCGATCGAGCGAAGAGAACACCGCCGTGTTGTCGGCCTCCGTACCACCGCTGGTGAACACGACTTCGCCGGGTTTGCAGCCGACGATTGCGGCGACATCGTCGCGGGCTTCGTCGACGGCCCGACGCGCTTCGCGGGCAAACCGATGCGGCCCCGACGGGTTGGCAAAGCAGCCGCTGAGGTACGGCAGCATCGCAGCAACCGCTTCGGCGCGCATCGGCGTGGTGGCGGCGTGGTCCAGGTAGGTGTACTCGCTCACCGCATCAGGCTACGCCTCGTATCGGCGGCTAAACCCGGGCGTGGACGTAGCGCGTAGGCGGCCATCGCCAACGCCATCAACCTGTCCATCATTCACGACGAGTGCTATTCTTGAATAGAATGCTGGTTACTTGAGGGGAGGATACACGCAATGTGTTCACTGAGATCTCTCACTAAACGACTTCTAGTGGTGGTGGTTGGGTTGTCGCTAATAGCCGGGTGCAGCGACATGAGTCGAGGGGGAGTCACAATCTCCGAGGGAAATGCAATTACCGTCTTTTATTCTCTTTGTCCAGGCATAGTAATCGGCGACCTGACGATCACTGAGGTTTCATCATCGGATCACCTCTGGAGCGCTCATCTGGAAAACGAGATTAGTGGAGCTTCATCTCTTACAGTTGGACAGTTGGTACCGGGCTACGAGACAGCAGGTTCGGGTCTATCGGGCATAAGCTCGGATGCACGAGTTCTAGTGGATGCGCGATCATTTCAGAAGGTAGAGCTAGGAGCATTTGAGTTCCGAATTAGAAATCTACGTATAGGAGCGGTACTCGACAGCAATGGCCATTACTCTAGTCTCGATGAGTTTCTTAACAGCTCATCGTCCTCCTGTCGTTCCCCCAGTCCGTTGCCCAGAATACTATTAGGAAGCGCGATGGCCGCCTTGATAGTCCTAGTAGGATCTTTCATATATCTTCGTCACCGTCGTCTGAACGGTATCTAGTGCTGTGTCGCGGATTTGATCTGGTGCAGTGAGTCTCGGCCGCGTCGGACCTTGGTCATGATGTCGTCGGCAGTCTTGGTCCATACGAACGGTTTCGGGTCGTGGTTCCAGTGTTCGGTCCAGAGTTCCATTGCTTCGATCAGTTCGGCGACCGAGGTGAACCTGCCGCGCCGTAGGCGCTTGTCGGTGATCTCTTTGAACCATCGCTCGACCAGGTTCAGCCATGAC
>JBDSMK010000367.1:0-2525 GCA_039915905.1 Ilumatobacteraceae bacterium | reverse complement strand
GGCTTGCCGAACTCGATCGTCACATCCGCTCGCTCGGTCACCCACAGCGTGTTGTCGCACGCCTCGGGCACATCGCGGAACAGGTAGCGCATCTCGTTGGCGGACTTGAGGTAGTGCTCCTGACCCTCGAACTTGAATCGCTTCGGGTCGCTGAGCACGGCTCCGGTTTGCACGCACAACAGCGCACCGTGGGCCTCGTGGTCCTCACGGTGCACGTAGTGCGAGTCGTTGGTGGCGATGACTGGTGCGCCGATGCTCCTCGCGATCTCGATCAGCTGCGGATTGGTGTCGTGCTGAGCCTGCAGTCCGTGGTCTTGCAGTTCGACGAACAGGTTGTCGCGTCCGAAGATGTCCTGCAGCCGGGCAGCCTTGGCCAGCGCGCCCTTTTGGTCGCCCTGCATCAAGGCTTGCAACACGTGCCCACCGAGGCATCCGGTGGTGGCGATCAGCCCTTCGTGATACTGCTCGAGCAGCTCCCAGTCCATCCGCGGCTTGTAGTAGTAGCCCTCCATGAAGGCCAAAGAGGCCAGTTGGATGAGGTTGCGGTAACCCTGGTCGCTCTCTGCCAGCAGAGTCAGGTGGTAGTAGAGCTTCTTGCCTCCTTCGGTATCGCCTCCGGAATCGTCTACCCGACCTCGGCGTGCCGGGCGTTCGCGTCGCGAGTCGTAGGCCATGTAAGCCTCGGTGCCGATGATCGGCTTGACTCCTTGGCTGCGACACTCCTTGTAGAAGTCGAGCACCCCGTACATGTTTCCGTGATCGGTGATCCCGAGGGCCGGCTGGCCATCAGCCACGGCCTTGGCGACGAGTTCGTCGATGCGCGCCGCGCCGTCGAGCATCGAGAACTCGGTGTGCACGTGCAAGTGAGTAAAGGAATCCGCCACGGGTCAGGCTCCGGCTGACACCACGCAGGCTGTGATGATGACCGTCACAGGTAGGTGCCCGGGCGGTCGTTGGCTGTGGCTTGTGGCTCACCGCCGAGCATCTGTCCCGGCATCGCTCCTGGCGGGAGCTGACGCATCTGCTCGAATTGCTGGCGAGCAGCCATCTGCTGGGCGAACAGGGTGGCCTGAATGCCGTGGAACAGACCCTCCAGCCAACCGACCAACTGTGCCTTGGCGATGCGCAGCTCGCTCTCCGACGGGACTGCACCCTCGGGGAACGGCAGCGCAAGCGAGCGCAGCTCCTCCTGCAGGTCCGGCGACATCGCCTCCTGCAACTCCACGATCGATCGCTCGTAGATCTCCGCCACCCGCTCGCGACTGGCCTCGTCAAGCGAGCCGGAGCGGACCTCCTCGAGCAGCTGCTTGACCATCGAACCGATGCGCATCACCTTGCCCGGCTCGGTGATCGTCTCGGTAACCGCGGCCGCCGGCGCTGCGCCCGACACCTGATCGTTGGCCGTTACCAGTTCGCCGTGCTCCACCGTCAGCTGGTCGGTAGCGGGACTCGAATCTCGGGGTGCGTTTGGCGTCGTCGACATCTGCTCAGTCTGCCGCAGTAGCGAGCAATGGGACCAACATCTCGGCCGAGGTCAGCGAACCGTGGCGGCATACCAGCTCGAACGGGCCGGAGTCGGCTGGGTCGTCGAAGCTGATCGCGGCGCGGGCGACCAACGCGACATCCCCCAATCGGGCGGCCACCGGTGGACTTACGACCGGGCCGAACCATCCGTTGTCGATCATCTCGGTACGGGTGAGCACCCAAGCGATGTCGCCGTGCGCCGCGATAGCGGCCGCGGCTAGCTCGTCAATGGCCCCTGGCCGAGAATGCAGCCACCTGAACCGGCCCTCCCCCGACGACCCCTTCGTCAAGCGCAGCACATCCGGCGATGGCCGCAACGTGTTCTTGCCGACCTGCACCTGCCCATGATCGGCCGTGATCAACAACGCCGCGCCCGGGGGCAGTTCGCTGATCACATCTGCTACCAGCCTGTCGACGGAACGCAGTTCGGCGTCGTAGAAAGGACCAAAGCCGCGTTCGTGGGCCACCTTGTCCACACCGTCGTAGTAGGCGTAGACCACAGGTTCGCCGGAGCGCAGCAGCTGGCCGATGATCACCGGCAGGTTCGACGGCGTGCGCCAGCCCATGGGCCGCGATCCGCGTAGGTGTGCCTCGCTGAAGCCGCTGTGCTCCAGTTCGATCTTGCTGACCACCGGCACCGTGCGACCCATGAACGGTTCGAACGGCTGCACCCGCTTAGGCTCGTGACTGCGGCGCACATCACCGGCAGCCGTGCCCCAGCGCAGCACGTTTACAACATCACCGCCGAGATCGATGCGGTAGCCAATCAGGCCGTGCTCGCCTGGCGTCAGGCCGGTTGTGATCGAGGTGAGTGCGGTAGCCGTTGTGGACGGTGCGACGGTGGTGATCGGACCGCCGATCATCCCCGCCAGCGTCGGCGCGAGATCGCGGTGAGCTTGTAGTTGCTCCCAACCGAGACCGTCTACGACCATGAACACCACCTGCGCGGCGTGGTGCACCGGCTCCGGGATCCAAGACGGAAGCGCGCCACCAGGCGGTCC
>JBDSMK010000340.1:0-3517 GCA_039915905.1 Ilumatobacteraceae bacterium | reverse complement strand
GCGTATTCGGAGTTGTCGTTCACTCAGGTGGGTTGTGTGTTGAAGGGTTCGTTGACTTCGTTGAACCATTTTGAGGTGCGGATCAATCAGAACAGGGTTGAGGTGTGGGGTGGTGATCCTGGTTCGTCGGTGGTGCGGTTGTTGGCGTTTGCGGATAACGCGAACTTGACGATGACGCGTGGTGTGATCTGGTTGGAGGACGTGCATTACAACGCGTGCAAGTTGGATGATCAGTGCAATCACACGTTTGCGTGGGACAACGTCGCGTTCGATGGTCCCAAGCCGTATCGGGATCTGACGTTTGATGTGCAGGACGCGTTGACTCCGATGGGCGACGGGTCGGTCGGGTTGGGTTATCAGGTTGGTTCTTCGCCGGTGTCGTTCCAGGTCAACGGGGTGTTCCAGGCGCAGCAACCATCGAAGGCGTTGGTGATGTTCAACTGGTTCCCGTATGACCAGGTGGTTCCGTCGGTCTCGGTGAATGGTGGGCCGTGGCATGACACCGCGTGGCCGTTCGATCCGAACACCTGGTCGTGGCGCACCATCGCGGTCCAGGTCCCGCTGAGCGAAGTCCACTCCGGCACCAACACCGTTGCCTTGCGTTACAACGGGGAAGCCGGACAAACCGCCATCGCCAACATCAACCTCGCCCTCATCGCCGCCGCCCCAGCACCCTGAACAAACACCACTAACCCAGCTAGCTACGCGTTCGAGAATCTGATCGTTTGAGGAGCTGAACATTCAAATCGCTCGGCCGAACGAAAGCACGCGATCGGCTCGAACTGAGCCCCAAGAGGTAGGCGACTTCGTAGGGCTTGGCTAACGCATCAGCGTGTCCGACTGAGCCATACCGGCGTAGGTATCGAGTTCACAGGTGATCGCGAGACGACGGCAGTCCCATCGGGCGACCAGCCGGTTTCCGGCCGCCTAGCGTTGGGCCGAGTCTGCCGGTGTCGCTGTTCGGCTCTGCAAGGGTCGCGTAACGTGGCGCGTCGCCGGGTGGGCCCCGGTGTTCCAACCCATCACCCGCTCGCGTTGGCGCCGGAGGGTGGCTGAACGCAGTTCGGCGTGCACCATCCAACGTGCGCAGAGCACGCCACTCATCATGATCGCGAGGAACGAGAGCATCGCTGCGGGATCGGCGATCACTGTGGCGGGCTGCAACGTGCGGATGTACGCCGTCATCGCCAGTCCGGTGCAAAGCAGCACACCGCTGGCCACAGGCGTCGCCCAACGACCGCGGCTGCGACCGGCCGAACTGATCACTCCTCCGGTGAGCCCGAGGAGCAGGACGATCTCCATCACCAGATAGAACGCCGATGGGTTGACCACCCCGCTAAGTACGAAGGCGACGTTCAGCATCGTGCCGGTCCACAAAGCGAGCCTCATTCGTCGGCCCACGATCAGCGCCACGCCTACGCCGATTTCGGTGGCTAGCACGAGTGCCGCGACCACCACCGCAAACGGCGATGCCACACCGGTCATCAGCGGCCGGAAGAACGGCAGCGCGGTGTGCCGTTGGATGGCAACGAACGATCGCAGAATCGATCCGTTCCACCACGTCGGCTCGACCAGCTTCTCGGCTGCGGCCCGCAGCCAGCCGACGGCCAGGAAGATTCGCAACGGGGCCAGCAACAGCCACGCTGGAATGTTCGGCTGAGCGGAGTGGCGACGCGGTGGCTGGAGCGGGGCTGGCCGGAACTCGGCTGACTGTGGGGCCTGCTGGTGAGGCGGTGGTGGCCAGGCCATGGCCATGCCGGGTGTTGACACACGTCGTACATCGGCAGCGCCGATCGGCTCTTGACTGAAAGTCGTGGTGCTAGTCCCGCCGCCTAGTCGGCTCTCGGAGCGATGGGGGCGAGGCGGGGTGATTTCGTCGTACAAGATCTCGTCAAGGTTTCCGGGTTGGCCGCCGATGATTCCCAGGCGAACAGGTGAACGCAAAGGATTGGTCGACCGCTGATTGTAATCAATCCGTAATGTTTGTAATGTAGGGACCGCAAGAACCGCTAGGCGCGACAAGTGGTCTGAGATCGAGGAGATCGGTTAGCCGTGGTTCGAAACAAGCTCAAAACATCCCGATTGCCCAGGTCGAAGACGCTGGTTTCGCTGTTTTCGCTGGCAGCAGTGCTGGCGATCGGCGTATCGACTGTTGCTGCCGTAAATCCAGTGCCAGCAATGGCCGCCGCACAGCCAGCTGTCGCGATCCCCGATCCTGCAATGGTCAAGCCGGCGTCCGCCTCAGCCAATCGCCCGACTGGAATCGAGTCGGTGCAGCCGGAGAGGGTGCTCGATACCCGTTCCGGTATCGGTGGTGTCGGGCCGGTCCAACCCGGTACGGTGCTGCACCTCGACATCGCCGGGCCACAGGCGGCATCGGCCTCGGCAGTGGTGTTGAACCTGACGGCCACAGAGGCCTCGGGGGAAGGCTGGGTCAAAGCCTGGCCGTGTGGGCAACTGCAGCCCGCGACATCGGTTCTGAACTTCGTCCCGGGGCGGGTGTCGGCGAACGCAGTAGTGGTGCAGTTCGGTCCGGCCGGGGTGTGCCTGTCCACCTTTGCTCCCGTACAACTGGTGGCCGACTTGTCTGGTTGGTTCACCGGATCCAGTGACTTCAGCGGTATCTCGCCGAATCGGATCCTCGATACCCGGGGTACCGGTGACCCGCTGACGACTGGGACCGAGCGACGAGTTCATGTAGCCGACACCGCGAGCATTCCCGTCAACGCCGGACTGGTGGCGTTGAACGTCACGGTCGTCGCCGACGTAGCCGGCTGGGTGGTTGCCTATCCGTGCGGTCAGTCGACGCAATCGTCCACCGTGACCTTCGCCGCCGGTGAGGTGACTGCCAACCTGACGTTCGTAGGTCTGGCCAACGGAGATGTATGCCTGCGGTCGTACTCCACCGCCGACCTAGTGCTCGACACGTATGGCTGGGCGTCGGGCGCAGGTGGCCTGCAGGTGCAAGCGCCGCAGCGGCTGCTCGACACTCGCACGGCGACGTGGCCATATGGCCACCTGCAGAACGGGTCGAAGATCAGCTTGCGCATTGCGGGCGTCGGTGGCGTCGCCAACGATGCCGCGGCAGCGTTGTTGACGATCACCGCGACGAACACCTCCGGCGACGGATTCGTGACCGCATGGCCGTGCGACCAGACGATGCCCCGCACGTCTACGGTCAACACGATGGCGCGCCAGTCACGCTCGAACCTGGCGTTCGTGAAGCTTGCCGCCGACGGGGCAGCCTGCCTTCAGCTGTACACCTCCAATGGCTCACCCGTCGACCTGGTGGTCGACGGAACGGGCTGGGTCACCGGAGGGCCTACTCGCGACGCACCGCCTCCGGCATACCGGCCGCCATCCCCATGGGTCGCTGGTGGTTCGAGCACTGGTTGTGTGTTGTCGCGTGCTGATGTGGTTGGTCAGGTGGCGTTTTGTGAGACGTTTGATTTGCCGCATGGTGTGGGTTCGTCTCGTTCTGGTGACTTGGATCCTGTGTTGTGGGGTTTGTCGCGGA
>JBDSMK010000275.1:0-5876 GCA_039915905.1 Ilumatobacteraceae bacterium | reverse complement strand
TCATCGGTCGCGAGATCGAGGTGGCGGTGCTCGGCGGTCGATCACCGCGGGCCAGCGTGGCCGGTGAGATCGTTCCGGGCGCAGAGTTCTACGACTACGCCGACAAGTACGTCGATGGCGGCTCGCGCGCGCTGGTGCCCGCCCCGCTCACGGAGGCCCAGTCATCCGAGGTGCGGGGGCTCGCGGTGCGAGTGTTCGAGGTGCTCCGCGCCGATGGACTGGCACGCGTCGACTTCTTCTTCGAAGAGCGCGGCCGCGGCTTCCTGTGCAACGAGATCAACACGATGCCCGGGTTCACTCCGATCTCGATGTACCCGAAGCTGTGGCAGGCATCCGGCATGTCGTACCCCGAACTGATCGACGAGTTGGTCGCGCTCGCCCTACAACGTCACGCCCGCCGCCGCCGCAACACCGCCCACTAGCCGCTCACGCCGGGCACGTTCGGCGTTTCCCCCGTTGACCGGTGCCCTCGGTGACCGGAATGCGCAGCAGGCGGTCTCACCGCTCACCGCAGTCAGCCGGTTCAGATCGGGTCGGCGGTGCACGCCACTCAGTCGCTCACCGCAGTCACCGGGTCAGTGTGGCGCCAGCGCGGCACGTATGAAATCCAGCAGCTCGGCGCGCAACCGACGCAACCCTGAGATCGACGGGGTCCAGCCGACGGCGCGCAACGCTTCGGGCTCGGTGGCGATGCCGGTGATCGTCGCGTAGCACAGTGAAGCGACCAGACGCGGGTCGGCGCGACGAAGGCGACCGGCATCCATCTCCGTTTCGAGGTAGGCGATGGCCCGCTCAACCAGAACCATGACGTCGGCCACGAAGCGATCGGCTACGTGCGTCGGCAAGCGGCTGATCTCGCGCACCAGCCCAAGCAGGGCGGGCCTACGGACCGCCGCCCGGAACACGGCGCGGACCACTGCGTCGATACGTTCCAGCGGGTCGTTCGGCGCAGCGCGCACCGCCGCCCCGATTGCCACGGTGAGCTGCTCGGCGACGCCCGCGAGCACGGCCTGGACCAGCTCGTCTTTGCTTGCAAACCAGTACAACAACGTCTGCTTGGCGACACCGACGTCGGAGGCGATCATGTCGAGTGAGACCGCGTCGACGCCACGCGACCCGAACAGGTCGGTTGCCACGGCAAGGATGCGGTCACGGGTGCCGGTCAGTTGTGCGCTGCGCATAGGTCTCTCTACCGAATGGTAGACGAGTGTGATAGAACCTCATGCCAATGATTGCCGAACAACTCGCCGGCACCCGGATCGCCATCACGGGCGGCACCGGATTCGTCGGGACCGCGCTCATCGAACGGCTGTTGCGCGGCGTACCAGAGTGCGAGCTCGTGCTCCTCGTGCGGCCCGGCAAGCGCACCGCAGTCGAAGAGCGAGTCCGCCGCGAGATCCTCAAGAACAACGCTTTCGACCGTCTCCGCGCCACCCACATTCAGGCCGCTGAGGCGGGCGGCGAGTCGTTCGACGCTATGTGTCGACGCCGCATCACGGTGATCTCCGGTGATGTCAGCACTGAAGGGTTGGGGCTCGATGCAGCCGGCCGGGCGACACTGGCGAGTTGTCACACGGTGATCCACTCTGCAGCCGCCGTTGCGTTCGACTCGCCGCTCGACAGCGCAGTGGAGATCAATCTGCTCGGGCCGTCGCGCGTCGCCGCCACCCTCAACGACCTTGGCGTCGCTCCGCACATGGTTTCGGTGAGCACCTGCTACGTCGCCGGTAACCGCCGTGGCCGGGCACCAGAGCAACTCGTCAGCGACGGCCCGTTCGATCTCGGCCTGAGCTGGAAGGCGGAGGTGACCGCGTCGCGCCGCCTGCGCAGCGACGCCGAGGCAGCCAGCCGGGAGCCGGTGATGCTCGAGCAGTTCCGCCATGACGCGCGCCGCGAGCTCGGAGCGGCCGGTGCACCGGCGATCGCCGCAAAGACCGAATCGCTGCGCGAGAAGTGGGTCAACGACAAGCTCGTGCTGGCCGGCCGGGCCCGCGCAGCCAGCGTTGGCTGGCCCGATGCGTATGCCTTCACCAAGGCGCTCGGCGAGCAGGCACTGTCCGATACCAAGGGAAATGTGCCGGTCAGCATCGTGCGTCCGAGCATCATCGAATCGTCGCTCGCCGAACCCTTCCCAGGCTGGATCCGCGGCTTTCGGATGGCCGAACCGGTGATCATCAGCTATGCGCGCGGACTGCTCAGCCAGTTCCCCGGCAACCCGGAAGGCACCGTCGACGTGATCCCCGTGGATCTGGTGGTCAGCGCGATCATCGCCGTGGCCGCCTGCGGTCCACAACGTTCGCCGGCGATCGTGCAGGTGGCCAGCGGAGACGTCAACCCGTTGCGTTACCAGCTGCTGGTCGACAAGGTTCAAGAGTGGTTCACCGCCAACCCGATCTACGACGCCGAAGGCCAGCCAATCGTGGTCTCCGATTTCCAGTTCCCCGGCCGCGGTCGAGTCGAGGGGCAGCTTCGTCGGGCCAAGACCATGATCCAGCGAGCCGAAGGCGTGCTCCAACAGCTTCCGCTGCGCGGCAAGCACGCCGAGTTCTCGGCAAAGCTGGAGGAGCGCAAGAACGACGTCGAACGAGCACTGGAGTACGTCGAGCTGTACGGCTTGTACACCGAGTGCGAGGCCGTCTACCAGGTTGATCACCTGTTGAAGCTGTGGAACGAACTCGACGACGTAGACCGCGCCGAGTTCAACTTCGACCCTCGATCGGTGCACTGGCCGACCTACATCAGCGAGGTTCATCTGCCGTCGATCGCGCAGCACGCGAGGGTCAAGACGGCTCCGGGCAAGACCCGCACCGATCGTGCAGCCAGGCTGCGCCGTGCCGTGCTGGCGCCGGAGCGGCAGGTGGCGGCGTTCGACTTGGAGAACACGTTGATCGCCAGCAACGTGGTGGAGAGCTATTCGTGGCTGGCCACGAGGCGGCTCAACGGGCCCGAACGGGTGCGCTACATCGCCCGCACGCTGGCCGAGGCGCCGCGGTTGCTTTCGCTGGACCGGGCGGACCGTGGCGACTTCCTGCGTTACTTCTATAGGCGCTACGAGGACGCCCCGGTGGAGCAAATCGAAACCGACGCGATCGAGTTGTTCACCAGAGTGATCCTGGCGAAGAGCTTCCCTGCGGGGATCCGGCGAGTGCGCGAGCACCGCGCCCTCGGCCACCGGACCGTGCTGATCACCGGCGCACTGGACTTCGCCGTGGCCGGGCTCAAGCCGCTGTTCGACGAGATCGTCGCGGCGAAGATGACAGTCAACGCCGACGGAACGTACAGCGGCCAACTCTCGCAGGTGCCGCCGACCGGCGAGACCCGCGCCCAGATCCTCCGCGACTACTGCGACGCCGAGGGCTTCCAACTCGACGATTGCGTGGCCTACGCCGACTCCACCAGCGACCTCCCGTTGCTGGAAGCGGTGGGCCATCCGGTGGCGGTGAACCCTGAGACCCGCCTCGCGGCAATCGCCCGCAAGCGCGGCTGGCTGGTGGAGCAATGGAGCAAGGCTCCCGGCGGGCCGCGCCCGTTGCTGCCTGTCGGTCCAATGCTCAACGAGGCCGAACGGCGCCGCAAGTTCGCCGGGATGTCGGGAGGTTCCCGGTGAAGGCTCTGCAGATCGACAAGCGGTTGGGTCGCATCGGGCTCGCCCGAGTGCTGTCGGCCGTAGCTCCGACCACCGCCGCCAAGGCCGGGCCCCTGACCTTGATCCGCACCGACCCGCCTGAGCTGCCAGGACCGGATTGGGTGCGCTTGAAGCCGCGCCTGTCGGGTATCTGCGGCAGTGATCTGGCAACCGTGCAGGGCCAGGCGGGCACCTACTTCGACGCGATCGTGAGCTTCCCATTCACGCTCGGCCACGAGTTGGTGGCCGACACCATCCCGGGCGGTGCTTCGTCGGCCGGGGGACTATCGCGCCGAGTAGCTCTGATCCCAGTGCTGCACTGCGCGGTGCGTGGCATTTCACCAGTGTGCACAGCGTGTGCCACAGGCGACATCAACCGCTGCGAACGTGTCGCATTCGGACACATCAAGCCGGGCCTGCAGACGGGCTACTGCTGCGAGACCGGCGGCGGATGGAGCGAGGGCTTGGTGGCCCACCCGCTGCAACTCGTTGACGTACCAGACGACCTCGGCGACGACGACGCAGTGATGATCGAGCCAACCGCTTGCGCCACCCGCGCCGCCCGCGCATACGCCGGGGGCAGCGTGGCCATAATCGGCGCCGGCACCGTGGGGTTGTTGACAGTGGCAGCGATCATCGGCAGCGGTCGAGAGGCCGGCCACCCACCGCTGGTGGCGGCCAAATACTCTGCTCAGAAGCGCACCGCCATCGAGCTAGGCGCCACGGTCTGCACTCCCGGCGAACTGCCGCGGATGGTCCGCAGCCAGCAGCACTCGCTGGTCGCCGGCGATCAGCTCACCGGTGGAGTGGCCCAGGTGTTCGATTGCGTGGGCAGTAGCCAGTCGCTGCAACAGGCGTTGTCGGTGGTTGCCCCCGGCGGAGAGATCGTGCTGGTCGGTATGCCGTCGACGGTGAACGTGGATCTCACCGGCCTGTGGCATCGCGAGGTCAGGATCACCGGCTGCTACGCGTACAACCGTGCCGATTTCGATACCGCGATCGAGCTGGTTCGGCGCTTCCGGTTGGGCCGTCTGGTCAGCGCCACGTACCGGCTCGACGAGTACGACACAGCAATCGCCCACGCCGCCAATGCCGGCCCACGCGACGCAATCAAGATCGCCTTCGACATGAGAGACGTGTAGCACTTATGCCCAGACCCGGATTTGTCCTCGAAGTCGATCGCTCGACACCGCCGATCTTGTTCTGGCGCGGCGAGAACGTCAGCCTCGAGAAGCTCCCAGCGGGACGCAGCAGGGTGATCTACGCGCCGGAGCCGTTGAAGCCGCTCGACGACATCGACGGCGCAATTCGCGAGTCGTTGCTGCACCCGATCGATCAGGACCCGTTGCCGACGTTGTTGAAGCCGGACATGAAGTTGACGATTGCGTTCGACGACATCAGCCTCCCGCTGCCGAAGATGCGCCGGCCCGACATCCGCCAGCGGGTGATCGAAGCGGTGCTCGACATGGCCGCCGACGCCGGGGTGGAAGACGTGCACCTGATCTGCGCCTTGGCACTGCACCGCCGGATGACCGAGGCAGAGTTGCGTCACGCCGTAGGCGACCGGGTGTACGACGCGTTTGCGCCACGCGGGATGCTGTATCAGCACGACGCCGAAGACCCCGACAACCTCACCTATCTCGGCACCACGCCACACGGCGAGGAGGTGGAGATGAACAAGCGCGCCGTCGACAGCGACCTGCTCGTGTACGTGAACATCAACCTCGTGGCGATGGACGGCGGCTGGAAGAGCACCGCCACCGGCCTGTCGAGCTATCGCAGCCTGCGCCACCATCACAACCCCACCACGATGGAGGCCAGCCACAGCTTCATGGATCAGCACAACTCCGAGTTGCACAAGAGCAACTGGCGGATGGGCGACGTGCTGCGCAAAGCCGGCGTGAAGATCTTCCAGATCGAGACGACGCTGAACAACGACACGTTCCCGAGTCCGTTCGACTTCATGGGCAAGCGCGAATGGGAGTGGACTGCCCGCGACCGGGCCACCTACCTGGGTACCACCGCAGCGTTGAAGCGCACCCCGGCGCGGCTGGGCCGAAGCATCTTCATGGGAATCGAGGCGCCCCACCAGATGACCGGTATCAACGCCGGCGAGGTGGAGGCCGTCCACAAGATCACCACGGAGAACGTCTACCGCCAACAACTCGTCGAGGTGCACGGTCAGACCGACATCCTGACGATGGGCATCCCGTTCATCTGCCCGTACAACGTCAACTCGATCATGAACCCG
>JBDSMK010000257.1:0-5955 GCA_039915905.1 Ilumatobacteraceae bacterium | reverse complement strand
CCCTCAACTTCGAGGCGGCCAACTCCACCCGCGCCGTGCTGGCCACCATCGCGCTCGGACCTGATGGTGCATTCCGCCTCCAGGCCAACGTGTCCACCCAGGTGATCGTCGACGTGCTCGGCTACTTCACCGGCAGTTCGGCACCGGTGGCTCGGGCCGGATTGTTCGTTCCGCTGGTACCCACCCGAGAGTTCGACACCCGCGAGACCGGGAATCGGCTCGTCGCCGGCGGATCGATCACCATCCGGTACGCGCTCGATCCTTTGGCGGTGCTCGGCAACGTGGTCATCACCGACGACCGTCACGCCGGTTTCGCTACCGTTACCCCAGGCGCCTCGCCGAGCACTGCGACCAGTTCGGTGAACACCGACAGGGCAAACCAGTCGATCGCCGCAGCAGTGGTCAGCGCATATATCGCCGGTGCGGGTGTGACGATCTCCACCCAGCAGGCCGCCCATCTGGTTTTCGACATTGCCGGCGTATACGTCACCGAGAGCGGGGACGCGCCGGCGCCCGTGCCGTCATCGGTCAGCTTGGGCACCAGGGAGTCTGTCGACCCGTTCGCCGGTCTCACGCCAGCCGGTTTGCTCGCCCGGTACGGGGACGCTACGTCAACGCACGCTGCGGTGATGACCTCAGACGGGGTCATCCACAGCTTTGGAGAAACCGACGTAGCGCTGCCCACGGCGTCGACGATCAAGGCGCTCGTGATGGGCTGCACCTTTGCCCGGTTCCAGGACCGCGGCCGTTCCACCCTCGACGGCTCCACCCAGGCTCTGGTCCAAGCGATGATCTCCGTCAGTGACAACGACGCCACCACCTCGCTCGTCAACGCGCTCGGCGGTACCAGCGGCTTACTCGCCTGTGGCCGACGGTTCGGCGCGACGACGATGATCATGAGCGACAAGGGTTGGGGTGTCACCCAGATCTCACCGGAGAGCTTCGTCACCATCCTGCGCAACGTGCTCCGCCCGGAGAGCTCGGTGCTGAACGCCGGATGGGTGACCCAAGCTCGGATGATGATGAACTCCAGCAACATCGCCCCCGACGAGCGTTGGGGAGTCGGTGCCGGTCGTCCGGCAGGCTCCACGTACTGGGTGAAGAACGGATGGTGGACCACCGCACCCGGCGACTTCCGCTACCCGGGCTCACGGATCAACAGCGTCGGGATGGTGGAGTCCGGCAACGAGTGGTGGATCATCGCCATTCAGGGCGACCGCTACTCCAGTCAGTATCGAGGCATTGGGGCCACGCAACTCATCGCCTCGACGGTGAATGCCAATCTTGCCAACGCCTGACCGCTGTCAGCCTCGGCTCTGCCGATTCGGCTCAGCCGATTCGGGGGACTCACAGTTCGGCGTTGCTCGGATCCCACAGGCGGATCCCTCCGAGAATCCCGGCGTTGGGGTCGATGATCGTGGCTCGTTCATCGAGGTCGATCTTCAGCCGCGTCGAGTTGCCGCCGCCGATGTACAGCCGGTCGTAGAAGAACAACGCGTCGAGCACCGCGAGCGTCTTGCGGACTCGTTTGTTCCAGTGCTTGTTGCCGATCTCTTTGCGGGCTGCGTCGCCGACGTACTCGTTGTACGTCAGCCCCTTGAGCAGCGGATGATGCGATAGTTCGAGGCGCGGTCCGAGCCGCCCGTCCTGAAACACGCTGTTGCCCATGCCTGTACCGAGTGTGATGATCAGTTCCACACCGCTGCCTTGCATCACCTCGAGCCCTTGCATGTCGGCGTCGTTGATCAACTTTGTCGGCTTGCCCAATGCGGCGGCGAGCCCCCCGGCGAGATCGAACCTGCCCCAGGCTGCGGCCAGCTTCTTCGACGCGTGGGTGCCAGGGCCGTTGGTTGTGACGAAGTGCGGCGCCGACAGGACCAGCCCGCGACGCACGACACCGGGAAACCCGACCGAGACACGGTCGTAGCCGCCAAGGGGCTCGGTCAGCGCGACAAGCCGTTCCACCATCGCCGTGGGCGGACAGGGGTACTTCGTCTTGACCCGCACCCGGTCGTTGAGCATCTTGCCGTCGGCATCGAGGATCGACGCCTTCAGCCCGGTGCCGCCGATGTCGATCGCCAACGTCACCGGCCCGGATGGGATCGGCTTGACGGACATCCCTGTCGCCGCTGCTTCGGGCTGCGTTATCAGTTGCACCATGGCCCGACCGTACAGCGATACCGTGGCCGGGTGCGAGCGATCACGATTACCCCAGGAGTCGCCGGTTCGGCGCAGCTGACGGATATGCCAGAGCCACCCGAGGAGGACGGTCCGATCCTGGTGCAGACGATGAGCATCGGGGTCTGCGGGACCGACCTGGAAATATGCAATGGTGACTACGGCACAGCTCCGGCCGGATCCGACCGGTTGATCATCGGCCACGAGTCGCTCGGGCGGGTGCAGCAGGCGCCGGACGGCAGCGGGTTCTTCGCCGGCGATCTGGTGGTCGGCATCGTGCGGCGCCCTGACCCCGTGCCGTGCCCGAACTGCGCGGTTGGCGAATGGGACATGTGCCGCAACGGCCGCTACACCGAACGCGGCATCAAGGAACGCCATGGCTACGCCAGCGAGCGCTACCGCATCGCCCCCGACTTCGCGGTCAAGCTCGATCCGGCGCTACACCGCGTCGGGGTGCTGCTGGAGCCCACCAGCGTCGTTGCCAAGGCGTGGGAGCACACCGAGCGGATCGGCCGGCGCGGCCACTGGCAACCGAGCAAGGTGTTGGTAACGGGTGCCGGGCCGATCGGGCTGTTGGCAGCATTGATCGGTGTACAACGCGGACTCGACGTACACGTCTTCGACCGCATCACTAACGGCCCCAAGCCGCAGTTGGTCGCTGACCTGGGCGCGACCTACCACACCGACTCGGTGGAGTCGGCGTGTGCCTCGGCCGATGTCGTGCTGGAGTGCACCGGAGCGTCGGCCGTGATCCTCGGCCTGCTCGGGTCCACCGCGCCTGATGGCATCGTCTGCCTCACTGGCGTGTCGTCGGGTGGCCATCAACTGTCGCTCGATGTCGGCCAGGTGAACCGCAACCTGGTGCTCGGCAACGACGTGATGTTCGGTTCTGTCAACGCCAACCGGCGGCATTACGAGGCCGCCGCCGAGGTGTTGGCCAAGGCTGACGAATCATGGCTGGAGCGGCTGATCACCAGCCGGCTCCCGCTCGACAAGTGGGCCGATGCGCTGGTCCGTCAACCCAACGACGTCAAGTCAACGATCCAGTTCGCCGAGTAGGCCGGACGCCGGACAGTACGTGTGTCGGACAGTACGTTCCAGCCAGTTGTCGACAACGGCTTTTGGTGGGCGTAGCGGGACTCGAACCCGAGACCTCCACCGTGTCATGGTGGCGCTCTAACCAACTGAGCTATACGCCCTCGTACAGCAGTCGTTGAATCTATCAGTGGGCGCTGCGGTCAACGCAGGCGCATCGACACTTCGTTGGCCATCAGTCGCCCGGCGCGAGTGAGGCGCACCCGACCGTCGCTGACCTGCACCATCTCATCGAGGTCGGTGAGGTCGATCGCATCGACCGGAATGCCATCGCTGGTGCGCAGCGCCAGTTGCAGTCCCTCGATCCTTCGGGTCTCGGCGTCGAGCGTCTCGCCCGCCGACTCGGTGGAACGTCCGGCCGCGGCTAGCGAGATGTACCGCTCCGGTGTGCGCACGTTCCACCACCGCCGCCCATCGTCGTGGCTGTGGGCTGCGCAGCCAAAGCCGCGATAGTTGCCCTCGCGCCAGTAGAGCATGTTGTGACGGCATTGATGACCAGGCCGAGCCCAGTTGGAAACCTCGTAGTTCGCCAGTCCCGCCGCAGTCAGCAGTTCATCGGCCAACTCATACTTGTCAGCCAGGTCGTCGTCATCAGGGTGCCGCTGCGGCTGCGCAGCCAGCGGCGTACCTGCCTCGATGGTCAACGCGTACGCGGAGATGTGACTGGGCCCGAGGCTGATCGCTGCCTCCAGGGTGGTGCGCCAATCGGCGAGCGTCTCACCCGCGGCGCCATAGATCAGATCGAGGTTGAACGTCGGCATCCCTGCACCGACCACAGCGTCCACGGCCCGCACGACGTTGGCCGGCAGATGGGTTCGCCCTAGCGAGGCAAGCACAGAGTTGACCATCGACTGCACCCCGATGCTGACCCGGTTGACGCCGTGGTCGCGAAAGATGCGGACCATTTCCAAAGTCACGTCGTCGGGATTGCATTCCACGGTCACCTCCGCCCCGGGGGCGATGCGGATCGCCTCGATCACCGCACCCAGCGCCGCCGGCGGTACCAATGTGGGCGTCCCGCCACCGACAAACACACTGGTCGCGATGGGCATCTCGGCTGCCAGCAGCTCGTCGCGCAGCACGGCCAGGTAGCGATCCACGAGGTGGGCGCGATCAGTCCAGGTGGCGAACGCGCAGTAGTCGCAACGATGGGCACAGAACGGGATGTGCACGTACACCCCGAAGCCCGCGTCGCTGTTGTTCACCCGCTCGACGCTATCGACGCCGGCAGGTGAGGGGTCAGCTGCGGTACAGCAGGTCTAGGGCGTCTAGCCGCTGGCCGATCTGATCGACGGGTACATCGAGCATCGCCGCGATGGCCCTGGTGTCGTCGCCACGCACTGTGATCACCTTGCCGTTGAAGTCCTGGCGCTGAACCTGGATCATCCGTAAAAACCGGATCAACATCTCGAACGGGTTGCCGGTGAGCTGACCCAACTTCTGGACATCGATGGCCAACTTCTTCGACAGGCCCGGGTCACCGTCGGGTGCTGCTACGTGCTCCTCGCGCGGCAGCAGTTGCTCCACCGGTACCGAATAGAACTTCGCCAAGCGTTCCAGCCGCGGCACCGAGATGGCCCGCTCGCCACGTTCGTAGGCACCGAGCACGGATGCCTTGAACTCCTCCGCCGACTCGCTCTCCACCTCCTGCAGCGACAACCGCTTCTGACGTCGAATGACCCTCAGTCGGTCACCGACCTTGCGGCTGTAGGGCGAC
This sequence comes from Ilumatobacteraceae bacterium, assembly GCA_039915905.1. Classification (GTDB taxonomy): domain Bacteria; phylum Actinomycetota; class Acidimicrobiia; order Acidimicrobiales; family Ilumatobacteraceae; genus JAODBQ01. The sequence continues at coordinate 965 of JBDSMK010000257.1, read as the reverse complement.
GACCTCGCGTCATCATCTTCAATTCGCTCCACGCCCGCTCCTGTCTCGCCTGTTATAGCCCGATACTTTGCCAGAAAACCGAGGTCCCGACAACGCACAGTGCTAATTGTTGACGAATCGGTCACGCACCGTCACCGGCAGAGCATCACGGCAGCGGCGATGGCAGCTGTCTCCACCCTCAGAACCTGTTCCGACAGCGAGATCATCGGCAGCCCGGCCCCCAGTGCGCTCGGCTCGGCTCCTGTACGTCCGATGATGTCGAGTTCCGAACCGCTGAAACCGCCTTCGGGTCCAATAATCACTGTGAGTGGTCCATCACCAGTCCCCAGACCCTCGATAACGCCGCCGGCACACAGCGGCCGACCCGCAGGGTCAGCCACGACCACATCCGGCCAGGTCAGTGCGACGGCGGCGGCAACAACCCCTTCCACCACCGGCAGTCGTACGCGCCGGCTCTGCATTGCGGCCTCTCTGGTGATCCGCCGCATCCGGGCCAGTTGCTTCGCCGTACGTTCGCGGTCCCAGCGCACGACGCTGCGCTGGAAGTCGACGAAGACCATTCGTGCGACTCCGAGCTCGGTCAGCTTCTGCACCATCCACTCCAGCCGGTCACCTTTCGGAATAGCCGCGGCGACGGTGACAACCCGCCGCTCGGCCTCGTGCCTGATCGGCCCGGTGACCGCAACCCGTTCGCCGTGCAGCCGTGCAGTCGTCCAAGCCCCAACCCCGTCGCTCAGCGTCACCAGATCGTCGTCGCCGATGCGCAGCACCCGCAGAAGATGGTGCAGATCGCCGGGGTCCAGGAGCGGTTCCTGCAACGATTCGACGAACACATGGGCGGCGCCGGCACGCAGTTCGACGGCCGGAGTGAGGCTCACTGAAAGGCGGATTTGATGCGCGAGAAAAGCCCGGCATCAGGCACACCGACCGTTTCGCCGCGGGCCTCGGCGAACTTGCGCAGAAGT
>JBDSMK010000236.1:0-2502 GCA_039915905.1 Ilumatobacteraceae bacterium | reverse complement strand
CGCCCAACCCTTCTCAGCCAACGTCTTCGAAATCGCCGCCGTCAACGTCGTCTTACCATGATCAATATGACCCATCGTACCAATATTCACATGCGGCTTCGTACGCTCAAACTTCGCCTTACTCATTTTCTGGGTCTCCGTTGCTCGGATCAATTGGGTTGTCAAAGAACGCAGGGAGTGTAGCGGCGTTCGGGGTCCGACCACTCCGTCCCTCCCCAGAAAACCGCAGTCTCCCAGGGTTCGCGCTCTGACCGCTCGGAACGGCAGAATGGGTGCCGGCGCCGAACTGGAGGATCGTAGATGTTGTTGAACGTTGGAGCGGTGTGGCGTCGTAGTGACATCACCACCGAGGAGTTCCGGACGATCTGGGCCGAGCAGTACGCCCCGCTGATGCTGGCCCAGGAGCAGATCTCGTTCTACGGCCAGTGTTTGATCGATGGGGTCGAGGGCGGTTCGCTGGACGGTTTCGACACGCCGCCCGACGGCCTGGCGATCGTCGGGTTCGAGGACAAGGCGGCGCGCGCCTCGTTGAGCACCTCGAAGGCGATCACCGAAGAAGCCCCCGCGTTGCGGGAGCTGTTCTGCGATCGCACCGTTGGCTTGTTGAGCGTGGTGGAACTGCTGGGCGCGATCGAAGCCGAGGGGCTGGCGACGCTGGCGAGATCACTTCCGGTAATACCGCCGGATGCCGAACTGATCGGCCGCTCGCTCGGTGATCAGCCTGTGTTCGGCGCCATCGTGCTGCACAGCACCGCGATCAATAGCAACGCTCCAGCGGTTGGCGGCACGGCGCCTGACGATGAATCGGACTGGGCGGGCATCACTCTGCGATGCACGCGGCTGGTGATGCGACCCCACGCGGCGATTTGACCGCGGCCATCCGCCGGATGACCATCTGACCGGTGGAATCGATCAGCGGCTACTCGCCGCGGACTCGCTTGATGATGTCGGTAGCGATGCTGGTCGGCACCTCCATGTACACCGCGAACTGCATGGTGTAGGTAGCTCGGCCCTGGGTGCGCGAGCGCAGGTCGGTGGAGTAGCCGAACATCTCGCTGAGCGGGATCTGGGCCTTGATGACCTGTGTGTTGCCGCGAGCTTCCATGCCTTCGATGCGACCACGGCGCGACGAGAGGTCGCCCATCACGTCACCCATGTAGTCGTCGGGGGTCACCACCTCGACGGACATGATCGGCTCGAGCAGAACAGGCTTGGCCATCTCGGCTGCCTTCTTGAAAGCCATCTGGCCGGCGATCTTGAAGGCCATCTCGCTGGAGTCAACGTCGTGGTACTGGCCGTCGACGAGGGTCGCCTTGACGTCGACGGTGGGGTATCCGGCGAGCACACCGGAGTCCAGCGCCGCCTGCATCCCCTGGTTGGTCGGGTTGATGTACTCGCGGGGGATCTTGCCGCCGCTGATCTTGTCGACGAACTCGTAGCCCTTGCCAGGGTTCGGCTCGAGCGTGATCTTGACGACCGCGAACTGGCCGGATCCGCCGGACTGCTTGATGTGGCGGTACTCGACCGACTCGACGGTCTTGGTGATCGTCTCGCGATATGCCACCTGCGGCTTGCCAACGGTGGCGACGACGCCGAACTCACGCATCATCCGGTCCACCAGGATCTCGAGGTGCAGTTCGCCCATGCCGGAGATCACCGTCTGGCCGGTCTCCTCGTCGGAACGGACGCGGAACGTCGGGTCCTCGTCAGAGAGCGACTTCAGTGCCTTGCCGAGCTTGTCATGGTCGTCCTTGGTCTTCGGCTCGATGGCCACGTGGATAACTGGCTCAGGGAAGATCATCCGTTCCAGGATGATCGGGTTGGCCCGGTCGCAGAGCGTGTCGCCGGTGGTGGTCTCCTTGAAGCCGAGCCCGGCCACGATGTCGCCGGCCATCGCCACTTCGAGGTCTTCACGCTGGTTGGCGTGCATCAGCAAGATGCGCCCGAGGCGCTCACGACGCTCCTTGGTGGAGTTGTACACCTCATCGCCCTTGTTGATCGTGCCCGAGTAGACCCGGAAGTAGGTCAGCTTGCCGAACGGATCGGCGACGATCTTGAACGCCAGCGCGGCGAACGACTCGGTTTCGCTGGCCTCGCGCAGCAGCACCTCGTCTTCGTGGTTGGGACGCACACCTTCGGCCGGCGGGATGTCCAGCGGGCTCGGTAGGAAGTCGATGACGGCGTCGAGCATCGGCTGGACGCCTTTGTTCTTGAACGACGAACCGCACAGGATGGGGACAAAGTCGAACGCCAGAGTGCCCTTGCGGATTGCCCGCTTGATCTCGGCCTCGGTGAGGTGTTCACCGGCGAGGTACTTCTCCAACACCTCGTCGTCACTGGTGGCAATGGTTTCCAGCAACTGCTCGCGGTAGTGCTCGGACTGCTCCACCATCTCGGCGGGGATCTCTACCTCGTCCCACTCGGCTCCGAGCTCTTCGTTGTGCCAGATCAGGGCCTTCATCTTGACCAGATCGATGAGCCCGATGAACGGTGTCGCGGACT
>JBDSMK010000231.1:0-2765 GCA_039915905.1 Ilumatobacteraceae bacterium | reverse complement strand
GACCGGTGCGCATCGGCAACGGAGCCGCGGAGCAGACCCAACTCGACGTCTACGGCCATCTGCTCGACGCCGTCGAGACCTGGCACGACGGAGTGTCCGAGTTCGAGTCCAGCGAGCGTGACTTCCTGCGCGACGCTGTCGACATCGCCGCCCGGCGGTGGCACGAGAGCGACCACGGGATATGGGAGATGCGCGGCGAGCCGCGGCACTTCGTGCACTCCAAGGTGATGTGCTGGGTCGCGCTGGACCGGGGGATCAGCCTCGGCGCGCTGCTGGGTGCCGACGCCGAGCATGTGGCCAGCTGGCGGAAGGTGGCGGACGAACTGCGCGAGGAGGTGATGCACCGCGGTGTCGACCCCGGCCGTGGCTGCTTTCGCCAGCACTATGACACCGATGAGGTCGACGCCAGTCTGCTGAAGCTGCCGCTTGTCGGATTCATCGATCCGAAGCATCCGGTGATGATGGCGACGGTGTCGGCGATCCAGCACGATCTCACCGTTGGCCACGATGGTTTCATCCGGCGTTACGCACGCCACGTCGACGACGGGATAGTCGGACCAAGTGGCAGCCAGCACGATAGTGATGAGGGCGTCTTCTTGGTGGCGAGTTGCTGGTTGGTTGAGAACCTGGTGCTCCAGGACCGTTACGAAGAAGCTTCAGCATTGTTCGATCGAGTGGCGACCACCTCCAACGATCTCGATCTGTTCGCAGAGGAGTTCGACGTGGATTCGTCGTCGATGCTCGGCAACTTTCCACAGGCGTTCACACATCTCGGCATGCTGCTTGCCGCACGTCGGCTGCACGACGGTCATGGAAAGCCGACGCGCGGCACCAGCAGCCTCAGGCCCTGATCCGTTCGTTCGTCGGGTCGTACAGCGGACGGATCGAGGCGATCGCGGGGTACAGCCGACCGGCGATGTCGACAGTCCATTCCCCATCGCGCAGGTACGCCGAGTCCACCGGTTGACCCGCCTCGATCATTGCCAGCCCGACCGCGCCCCCCACCGTGAAGCCGTACGACGCAGCACGTACGTAGCCGACGGCCACCCCGTTGCGATGCACGATCTCGGCGTGGAACAGTTGCGGCTCGGGGTCGCAGACCTGGATCTGAACGATCCGCCGGGTGAGTGGACCGGCCGCCTTTGCCGACACCACTGCGTCGCGCCCGATGAACCCGCCAGGCTTGTCGAGGTTCACTGCGAATCCCAATCCGGCTTGCAGCACGGAATCGGTGTTGTCGATGTCGTGGCCGTAGTCCCGGTAGCCCTTCTCCATCCTCAGACTTGCGAGAGCCTTCAAGCCCGCGTGGCGCAGGTCGAACGCGTGGCCGGCGGCGACCAACCTGTCGTACACGTGCACCGCCTGCTCCGCTGGGATGTAGAGCTCGTAGCCGAGCTCGCCGAGGTAGGTGATGCGGATGCACAGTGCTTGGGCGAAGCCGATGTCGATGTGGCGCGCCGCGCGGAACGGAAATGCTTCGTTGGACATGTCGGCGGTGGTCAACGATTGCAGCAGCCGACGCGACAACGGACCCTGCACGTTGAGCTGGGCGTAGGCCGAAGTGACATCGCTGGCGAACGCATGCGAGTCTCCGAAGTGGCGACGCATCCACGTGTGCACGTGGTGGTGGGCTGTATCGGTGGCGACGACCCAAAATCTGTTCGGCCCAAGCTTGGTGACGGTGAGGTCGGCTTCCAGCGTGCCGCCGTCGTTGAGCCACTGTGTGTATGTGATCGTGTTGTCCGTGCCGTCCACGTCGTTGGCCGAGATGTGGTTCAGCGCCGTTCCTGCGTCACGGCCCTCGACGCTGAACTTGGACATGAACGACATGTCCATCACGATCACCCCGGTGCGTGCCGCGTGGTGTTCGGCTTCCCAGTTCGACCACCAAGACGGCCGACCCCATGACAGTTCGCCTGGTTCGGCGGTGCGGCCCTGCCCGGCGTACCAGTCTGCGCCCTCCCAGCCGCTGACGTCTTTGAACCACGCTCCGTGCTCGACGAGGCGGTGATGCACCGGTGAGGTCTTGGCGCCGCGCGCTGTGTTCATCGACCGGCCTGGGTAGTGGCACTTGTAGACCATCCCGAGGGATTCGACGGTGCGGGTGCGGCGGTACTCGGGGTTCGACTGGTAAACCTGCAGCCGGTCGATGTTCATCGCTGTTACGTCAACGTCGGGGCGACCGTTGAGGATCCAGTGAGCCAGCACCCGGCCCATGCCTCCTCCGGTGAGGATGCCGATCGAGTTCATGCCGGCGGCCACGAAGTAGTTCTGCAGTTCGGGCGCCTCGCCGACCACCGGTGCGAGGTCCGGGGTGAAGCTTTCCGGACCGAAGAAGAACTTACGGATGCCGGTCTCGAGGGTGATCGGGACGCGGCTCATTGCCCGCTGCACGTATGGCCCCATGCGGTCCCAGTCCGGTGAGATCTCCCCGAACGTGAAGTCCTGCGGGATCCGCTCCACCTGCCACGGCGCGCAGACCGGCTCGAACAACCCGATCATCAGACCGCCGACCTCCTCGCGGTAGTAGCCGTGGTGGTTGGGGTCCTCGATCACGGGCCAGTCGGCTCGCACTCCGGCAATCTGCTCGGTGATCAGGTAGTAGTGCTCGGCGGCCTGCAGCGGGATGTTCACGCCGATCTCCTGGCCGAGCTGGCGAGCCCAGATCCCGGTGCAGTTGACCACCACCTCGGCCTCGATGTCGCCTTCGGTGGTGCTCACCCCTATGACCCGCGGACCAGCAGGGCCGTCGCTACGAAGTACAC
>JBDSMK010000180.1:0-4865 GCA_039915905.1 Ilumatobacteraceae bacterium | reverse complement strand
GAGTCTTCCGTAGCTGTAGTCGCGACGTCCGAAGAGGTTGTCTCATCGGCAGACGTGGAGGTGGCAGCGCTGGTGGACTCGACCGATGTCGATGTGTCGTGCTCCCCACTATGCGGTTGCGACCTTGAGGTGAACGCGTCGGGTCGATGACTCTGCCCCACACCAGGCAGGTTGCCGGTGGCGGCCGCCGCGCCCGCGACTGCGAACACGGACGCCGCGGCTATCACGGCGACTTTGGCTGTAAAAACTTTGGCGATCATTGGACGACTCCGAGCACTGGTGTACGGGTGGATCTCGTGGTCTCTTACCGTCGCTGTGAGCTGCGCGATGAGGTCATCGGTTCCGGCCAGTTCGGCCGGACGACCCGGTTCACGCAATGCAGCGAACAGGCCGGCCACTTGGGCCAGCCCTGCCTCGGACTCGAGATTCGAACGCCCGGCGACGAGATCGTCGGCCTGTTCGTCACTCACGAAGCGGTAGAACACGTCGTCTGTATCGTTCCAGTCGGTCATCGAATTACACCGATCTAGAAGCCCAGGCCGAATGGCCGACGCGGTCCGCCAGTTTGCGGAGCGCGCGATGTTGGGTCACACGTACCCAGTTCGAGGAGCGTCCGACGACCAGCGCCACTTCGTCAACCTCCATGTCTGCCAGTACTCGCAACAAGATCACCTCTGCCTGCTCGGCGGGAAGAATCGTAACGACCAGCCGTGCCGCCTCCTGCCCGGTGAGTTGATCGACGGCCTGCTGCGCTGTCTCGTCGCTTGCGGTAAGAGCATCGAAACCCTCCGGCGCTGTCAGGTCGGTCTTGTGCCGGATATTCGTACGACGATGGTCGGCGATTCGGCGCCGGGCGATCGAGAATGCCCAGGCACGAAAGGCACGCTCATCACCCTCGAAATTCGCAATCCCTCTCGCGATCGCCAGCCAGACTTCGCCGACGATGTCGTCGGCGACTCGCGGTTCGCTCGCCGCTACGAACCGTGTCAGGCGGGGGTGGAGTTCATGGAACAACTGCACCACCGCTTGACCATCCCCTGATCGAGCCGCTGCGAGCGAGCCGTCACCTTCCGATCCATCAATCATCGGCGGGTCCATGAACAGGTCATGCCGGTGCAACGTAGCCCGCTGCGCCTACTTGTAGGGCGCAGCGGGCTGTTTGTCTCAAGAGCAGGAGCGTCGACGTGCCGATGGCTGAGAGGCCCCGGATAGCTAGTTCTTGGAGACCCGTGGCCGGCGAGAGAGTCCGAGCATCGTGAGTCCGCCGCCGAGGAGTACCAGGCCGAGCATCGCCATCGTGCCCCCACTGTTGCCCGTAACCGGGAGGCTGCCGCCGGTTGACGGGGGCGTGGGGCTCACGGTTGAGGTAGGAGCGACGGTGGACGTAGTCGAAGACGACGGCACGGGACCCTCAGAGTCCACGCTGGTCGTGGTCGGCGCGATCGTCGTCGTTGTCGGCGCGATCGTCGTCGTCGTAGGCGCGATCGTTGTCGTCGTCGGCGCAGTAACTGTGCCGCAGGGCGGGTGACTCAGGTTGAACTGCGTGTATCCCGTGACGTCGCTTGCAGCGGGGAACGTCATGGTTGCCGAGGTGACGGTGAAGTTCCCGCTCTGGTTGATCGTGGTGTTGATGAAGTGCGCCACTGGGCCAGTCATGTCTGTGAAGTTGGCCACTGCGTGGGATCCATTGGAGAAGGTGATGTTGATCGGCCCGAAATCGCTCGCATCGATCGGCCCGGTGGCTTCGATTCCGGTCATCACGAAGTGATAACCATTTCGGCCCGTGTCGCAACCTTGTCCCAGGGTGGAATACGGCATGTTGTGCACAGCGACTGTGGTGCCGGGCGTGACATCCGTCGTGCTGCTGGCGTAGGTGGTGGCGCCAAACAGGCTGAAGGTCGCACCACCCAGGGTGAGCATTATTCCGACAGCACACAATCCCCGGGCAATGTGGCGCTTGAGCATCTTGGACCTTTCCGTCGACCGATGCCACTCAGCGTAGGTGTGGCGTTGAGCGAACCCTATGGGCCATGCGGCCTATTCATCATGTTTGCCGAGGTCCTGACCCAAGCGAGCCGTCTCCCACTCTCCCTTCCGGCCAACAACTTGTAGTGGCATCACCACTCACCGCGTTTGTAATCGAAAGGATTCTCATGGATTGCCCTGACCACGCTAAGCAAGGTGGTCAGCGGCACTATACTATGGGGGGTATTCGACTCGACCGGACCAGGCCTGGTAGGCCGGGCTCAAGGAGCGCGATAGTCATGTTCTTCCGCCAGTACTACCTCGGGTGCTTGTCGCACGCCAGCTACCTGATCGGCGACACCGCTACCGGCAACGCTGTTGTCGTCGATCCGCAGCGCGACGTGGCCGAATACCTCGCCGACGCACGGGCCAACGGTCTCACGATCGTGAAGGTGCTGGAGACCCACTTCCACGCCGACTTTGTGTCCGGGCACCTCGAACTGGCTGCCGCCACTGGCGCGACGATCGGTTACGGACAGGCCGCCACCGGGCGGGTCGAGTTCCCGATCGAGACGTTCACCGACGGGCAACAGATCGATTTGGGCGATGTGGTGCTGGAGATCCGCGAGACGCCCGGGCACACGCCCGAGTCGATCAGCATCGTCGTGTTTCCCAACGGTATGTCCGGCGAGCCTGAGGCGGTGCTGACCGGCGACACGCTGTTTATCGGTGATGTCGGCCGACCGGACCTGTTGTCGTCGGTCGGCCACACTGCCGACGACCTCGCCAGGATGCTGCACCACTCGATCCACCAGCGACTGCTGGTGCTGCCGGACGAGACCAAGGTGTTCCCTGCCCATGGCGCCGGCTCAGCATGTGGCAAGAACCTCTCGACGGAGACAGTGTCCACGATCGGCGAACAACGGATGACCAACTACGCTCTCGCGCCGATGTCCGAGGACGAGTTCGTCAACGCCGTCACCCAGGGCCAATCTGCCGCACCGTTGTACTTTTCGTTCGCTGCCAACCGCAACCGCGAGATCCGAGAACTGCTCACCGACGACGTTCAGGTCACCGCCCTTACCCTCGACGAGGTCCTCAAAAGTCAGGCCGGCGGCGCGATCGTGATCGACACACGCGACGACATGAGCTTTGCTGGCGGCCACCTTCGGGACTCGGTGAACATCGGCCTCGGTGGCCGGTTCGCGCAGTACGCCGGCGAGGTGATCGAAGCGACGACGCCAGTGGTGTTGGTCACCGACATCGGCCAGGAGGCAGAGGCCCAGGTGCGCCTGGCGAGGATCGGCTTCGATCTCGTGCTTGGGGCGCTTGTGGAGCCGCTCGCCACATTCGTTGCTCACCCCGAGCACATCGAGAAGCTCTCCCGGCTATCGGTCGGCGCTCTCGCGGCACGGATCGAGACGGTTCCGGACCTGGTGATCGTGGACGTCCGCACCGACGGGGAGACGGCCAACGGTGTTGTGCCCGGATCGCGCCACATCAGCCTCGGAACGCTTCTCGCGCACATCGACGACCTCGATGCCAAGAAACCAACCGTGATCTACTGTGCTGGCGGATACCGGTCGGCGATTGCTGCCAGCCTGCTTCAGGCCCGGGGCTTCGCCGATGTTTCCGACCTGATCGGCGGCTGGTCTGCCTGGTCGGCGATGGCCGGGCCGGGCTGAACTGGGCCGAGTCGAACTGGCCCCGAGTTGAACTGGGCGCTCGACGGTCAGAACCGACGATCGTTGGTGCGCTTCTTCGGCGGTGCCTTGAACGGTGCCTCGATCAGCGCCTCGAACTGCGCGTCGTCGGGCTGCTTGGGCTCGTTCAGCCGCTGCAGATAGGTCTTGATCGACGCCCGAGCCGTAGCCACGTGGTCGCCCTTGGCGCCGACCGAGCGGGCCATCGCGTCCTTCGCCTTGGCGACCCGGTCCTTGCGAGTGGCCTTCTCCTCCTCGCTGATCGGCCGCTTCGGCTTGTCCGAACCGGCAGGAGCGCGGCGGCCTTCAGTTTCGTGGGGCGACGTGGGATTGGCGGGGGTTGCCATGGACCTGATCCTTGATCTCGAACTTCGGGGTTGAGCGACTGCTCGACTCTGTCGCGGTACTGCTGGCGGCATTGCCGCACCGCCGCGCACAGGCGACGATGGTCGACCAACGCGTCAAAGACCCTACCGGCGCGTCCCACCCGGCACCAACGGCAGCTAGAGCCGGTCAGATCGATTGGCGGCAGCCGAAGAACTATCACAGGATCGACGTGCTGCGGATGTTGGTCAGGCACTCCGGCGTTGACGGACCCACGTGTCGAACGCCACCGACGCGACGATCACAACTCCGATCACGATCGTCTGCCAGAACGACGAGATGCCGGCCAGGATCAGGACGTTCTGCAGTGTCGCAATGAGGAGGACCCCGACGAGGGTGCCGAGCATCGTTCCGGAACCGCCGAACAGCGCGGCACTGCCGATGATGACGGCGGTGATCACCAGAAGTTCAAGCCCTGTTCCCGTTGTGCCTTGGGCATAGAGCAGGAAAGCCAGACCGATGATGCCGGCGAGGCCGCTCAACGCGCCCTGGATGACGAACGACGCGATGCGCACCCGTGACGTCGGTATTCCACACAGCCTGGCGGCCTCTCGGCTGCCTCCGACTGCGTAGACGTGGAACCCGAACCGGGTGAAGCGCAACAGGAACGCTCCGAGCACGACGACGATCAACATCATGATCAACTGCATCGGGACTCCGAAAGGCCGGCCGGTGCCGAGGTAGGAGAAGCTCGAGATGTTCGGGATGTTCTGGTCCAAGCTGATCGGTGCCGCGTTCGTGACCAGAAGGGCGATACCGCGGAAGATGCTCAGCGTGCCAAGCGTGACGATGAAGCTGGGCAACTTGAGGAAG
>JBDSMK010000175.1:0-10027 GCA_039915905.1 Ilumatobacteraceae bacterium | reverse complement strand
TGGGTTCGGTGTCTTTCGGGCCGACCCCTGTGGCGGTGCTGATCTCCTGTCTCGTCGTGGCCGTCGTGCTGATGGTGGTGCTCTTGCTGGCCAGTCAGGTGGGTTCGAAACTGGTTGACAAGCGGTGGCCGGCGAACCAACCGCTGACGCCTAGTGAAGTGTTGTGGGGCGAGTCCGGCGGGCACGTGAAGAAGTCGTTCCCAGGGCTCGACCCGCGGATGGCTCGCGATCTGGCTCAATACATCTCCACCAAGAAGGTGCCCGCCGGAACGGTGCTGGTAGAGGCCGGCGACCTGCCACACCAGTTCATCCTGTTGAAGTCGGGTTCCGCCGAGGTGCTTGGCACCGGGGGTACCGTCACGTTGAAGCCTGGAGATTCGGTTGGCGGCGAGAACATCATCGGTCGCCGCGCTCACGCATCCACGGTGCGGGCCACGGCTCCTTCGGAGATCGTTTCGATCGGCGCCGAGGACTACCTCGCAGCCACCGCACTGGGGATGAGCGACGACGACGACCAGTACGTCATCAAGGCGCTGGGTAGCTACTTCGAGGAAGATTCCGCGGGTCGGCGGTGAGCGACGTGTCTGCATCGAACGGCGCAGAGCCCGTAGGTACGCCATCGGCAACGGTTCCCCGACGTGGTCCGCTGCACGTGATGATCGTGTCGGCGATCAGCCGCGAATCGTCGACCTGCTACATCTTGGCAGAGGCGATCTCGCAGATGTGTCTCGCCGAGAACGGTGTCACCGTCGACTTCGCCCACCCTGGTGAGGTGGGTGTGCCGGTGAACGACGGCAGTGTGGCCTACGACCATCCGGCGGCCACGGCGTGGCAGCAGCGAGTAGCCGCCGCCCAGTGCCACATCTGGATCTCACAGGAGTACCACAGCGGCATGACCGGGGCGATGAAGAACCTCTTCGACTTTCTTGGCAAGGAGCCAATGGCCGGTGATGTGATCGGTCTGGTGGCGCTTGCCGGCGGGGGCATGGCAGCGTTGAACACGCTCAACAACATGTCGGTGGTGGCGCGTTCGCTAGGTGCCTGGGTGGCACCGGAGAACTGCGCGATGAACAGCAACGACGTGAAGGCCGGACTCGGCGAACGTGATCTCGACCGGCTGCACCGGATGGTGGTCAGCGTGGTTGAGATGGGTCGACGGGTCTACTGCTGACCTGCCGGGTGAAGTAGCCGACGTTCAGCGTCGACTGGCGACCAGCACCGGGATCTGGCGCTGCGTCTTGGCCTGGTAATCGGCGTACGGCGGGAACGCTTCGACGGCTCGTTTCCACCACAATGCCTTCTCGTCCCCGGTGACCTCGCGGATCTTCACAGCGAACGGCTGCGGACCATCCTGGATGGTCACCGCATCGGGGTCGGCGGTGATGTTGAGGTACCACACCGGGTTGGCGGGCGCGCCGCCCAGCGAAGCGACCAGGGCGTACTCGCCGTCATGCTCGACGCGCATCAGAGGCGATTTACGGATCTTTCCCGTATTGCGTCCGTGGGTGGTGACGATGATGACCGGGAGGCCGGTGTCGCGCAGCGTGCCGGCCACCGTGCCGCCGGACTTCTCGTAGGCTTCTACCTGGTCGCGTACCCAAGCTGACGGGCTTGGCTCGTATTCGCTGTCCATGATCCTCCGATGTTCGATGTTCGATGTCTTCGATGTCTTCGATGACTTCGATGCCTTCGATGTGCCTGAGCTGACCATACGGCGCGACGCTTGTGCACAACGACCGAGGAGCACAGATGAAGAGGAGCACAGATGAAAAGGATCAGTCCGCACAACCTTCTACCTGCCGGCACCCGCGCGGTGATGGCTCTGCACCAGGCGGTACACGATGGTGATCTCGAGCCGTTGCTGTTGGAGTTGGTGTACACCCGCGCTTCGCAGATCAACGGGTGTGCTTTCTGCCTGGACATGCACACCAAGGATGCGCGGGCGCGCGGCGAGACTGAACAAAGGCTGTATGCCCTGACGGCATGGCGAGAGACCAACTTCTACAGCGACCGCGAATGCGCTGCGCTGGCACTCACCGAGGCTGTTACCCGGCTGACCGAGGAGGGCGTGAGCGATGCCGTTTATGACGCCGCTGCTGCGCAGTTCAATGACAAGGAGCTGGCCGAGCTGATCTTCGCGATATCGGCGATCAACGTCTGGAACCGGCTCAACGTGACGGCACGCACCGTCCCAGGATCGTATGTTTCGCCGCATAAGCCGGCATGAGCACCGTGTCGACCAGTCGTGTCAGCGGACCGTGTCAGCGGACCGTCTCAGCTGGCAAGCTGACGCGGCTGGCTGACCTGGATCGCGCGCAGCATCCCCTCGCAGCTGCGCACCAGCACCTGCGCCGCGTCGGAGACATCACGGCTCGACAGCGGGCTCTCGGCGCGGGCTCGCCAGGCACCGATACGCGTGCCGAGCACCTCGAGGATCTGATCAGCGGTGGCGTCGGCGTCGAGCCCGAGCCGCACCGCTGGCGCGTAGCCTTCGGCGCCAAGCAATCGCTCCACGCTGTCGATCTCATTGTCGTTGAACGGCACGTTCCCGGCGCGCACTGAGGCAAACAGCTCGATCTCGGTGAAGACGTGGGATGTGGCGCGCAACCTCTCCAGTTCGAACGACAGTCGCTCGGCGCCCGACGGAGGTGGCGAGGTCCGCACCCGCAGGGTGAGCGCCGAAAGCGCCGCCTGGGCCTTCAACACGTCGCGGCGTGCCGCGAACTGGGTGGTCAGCACCCGACGCAGCTCGGCCAAGCCGCTCTCCTCGAACAGGTATTGCGCGAGACCGCGGTCATCGCTGACAAGGCCGCTGCGTACGGCGTGGACAGCTCGCCGCACGCCATAGAGCCCGAGGCGCCGGAGCAACGATTCGCGGTCGCTGGAAGCGACATTGGCGATCAGATCGCTGTCCACGAAGCGGTCGGCAGAGGCCAGCAGCAACTCCAGTTGCGGTTCGTCGAGTGCTGCGATGCGCTCGATCAGGTTGTACTCCGAAGGGCGCAGCGTCGCTGCCGCTTGGGCCAGCAATCCGGCTACCGGCACCACCGTCTGGCATAGCCGGCGAACCTGTGGCGATCTGCGGTAGCGGTCGGCCACCTTGGCTGCGCTGACCAGAGCATCGTCCTGTCCGCCGGCAAGCTCGTCGGCGCGCGACAGCACGCCGATCGCGTTGATCGGGTTGGTGCGACCGACCTGCAGGTCTTGAAACGACTCCAGGAAGCGGATGTCGGTGGGATGCAGGTGGCGCATGAGATAAACAACCGCGTCTGCCTGGCTCTCGTGGTCGTGGTCTGCGAGCACGAACCGCTGGGTGCGCGCCGAAAGATCGGTGCTGATCGAGGCGATGCCGGGGGTGTCGATCAACGACAGTTCGGTCAGCGCCGACGATGGCCACTCCACTGTGATCTGTTCGACATCGGTGGCGGGATGACCCTGCAGGTCAACGTCGATCGCCCCCGACTGGCGTGAGAACGGGGTCGGCAACAGCGTGCCGTCGCCAAGGTGGAGCGTGGCGCTGTAGTTCTGTCCGTCGACGTACCAGGTGATGATCCTGGTGCATTCGCTGGCGTCTGTTGGTGCCAGTTCCTCACCGACCAGGCCGTTCAACAGCGTGCTCTTGCCAGCCTTGACCTTGCCGGCGATTGCCACTCGCAGTGGCTCGTCGAGACGGGCTTCGAGTTGTTCGAGCGCCAGCAGGTCGAGTGGATCTGTATACAGCGTGGAGGCCATCCGCAGTACAGCACGAACCTGCTCGACCACAGCCGTCGGTGAGGTTGCCGCTGCTGACCGGTCTGGCGCTGGGACGTGGGGCGAGGCGATGCCAGGGGCAGTCGTCGGAGCCGCGGCGGATGTCGGAGCCGGGGCAGATTTCGCTGTCGCCGGGTCTGGCGGCGCCAACCGCCTCGCCGGATCCTGTGCCTGCGCTGGTGGTGCCTGCAGCGGTGGTGATGCGGCAGGAGGTGGCGCCTGAACGGGTGGCGCCTGCATCGGTGGTGATGCGGCAGGAGGTGGCGCCTGCACGGGTGGTGCCTGCATCGGTGGTGATGCGGCGGCAGGCGGTGGCAGCAGAGGGGACGGCGGTGGAGGGGACGGCGGTGGAGGGGACGGTACGACAACTCGGCTGTCGCCGAGGATCGCCACGACAGCTGCCGGCAAGGTTGGTTCCGGCAACGCCCGGTCGGCGTCAGTGTGCGGACGCACCATCATCCGCGCCGGGTCACGTCCCGATGCCGACAGCGCGGCTTGCAGCGCTCGGCCGAACTGCTGGGCGCTTTGTGGGCGATCTGCCGGTCGAGGGCTCAGACCCAACACGAGCACAGCGTGGACCGCTCCGGGAACACCGCCGAGACGCAGATCAGGCGGTGGTGACGACAGCGCGCGGCCCTTGATGCGTACTAGTGGCTCGTCCGGTTCGGCGAGGAACGGCGGACGGCCGAGGATCAGCGTGAAGATCACCGAGGCAAGTGCGTAGATGTCCACCAGCGGTGTGCTGTCACCACCTCGGAACATCTCCGGCGCGGCGTGCAGCATGATGTCGTAGGGGTCGCCTGAGCGGGACATCTCGGAGATGTCGAGCTGGAAGTCGCCGACGAGCGGCTCGCCG
Source organism: Ilumatobacteraceae bacterium (assembly GCA_039915905.1). Lineage (GTDB taxonomy): Bacteria > Actinomycetota > Acidimicrobiia > Acidimicrobiales > Ilumatobacteraceae > JAODBQ01. The sequence continues at coordinate 5,421 of JBDSMK010000175.1, read as the reverse complement.
AACGCGCTGACGAACAGGTCATCCGGCTTCAACTTGCGGTGGATCAATCCGATCCTGTGGGCGGACTCCAGCGCCCCGGCCACCTTGATACCGACGTTGGCCGCCTCCATCCAATCAAGGCGCCCGCCGCGGCGAAGCACGCCGCTGAAGGTGCCGTCATCGAGCCATTCGCTGACTACGTATGGCTTTCGTCGTCGAACACCGGAGCTGAAGTAGGTGACTACGTTCGGGTGGCTGCTGAGCTCGCCCATCAGGGCGCATTCGCGTTCGAAACGGGCCAGTGCGGTGTCACGCACCCCCTCCGCGGTGTACAACTTCACCGCCACCTTGCGGCCGAACTGCTTTTGGATCGCTTGGTAAAGCTCGGTGTGATCGCCTCGACGCACCAGCCGTTCGCTGCTCAGCCCATCGATGTGCAGATCGACGTGCTCGTCACCCATGACGCACCTCCGTGAGCGAGTCGGCAGTGAGCGATCCTCCGTCGAAGTCGGCGCCGTGCTGGGCATTGCCGCTGCTGCGCAGCACCGCGAGCTGGTCGTTGAGCAGGTCGGCTTCGGCCAGCTCGATCTGCAGCTGAGCGGTACGTGCCGTCCGCTCTGCGGCGCTCTTGGTGTTCGCACTCTTTGCCTGGCGCAACGCGTCGGTGACCGAGCGGTCCAGCTCGTCGGCTCGTCCGAGCACGTTGTCGCGTAGCGCGCGGTAGAGCTGTTGGGAGTAGCGCTCCACCGATCGGCGAACCAGACGGTCCACCTCGGCGGTGTAGTCCTTCAGATGGACGCGGGCCTCGTCGCGGCGTGCGTCAAGGGCTCGGGCCTTTCGTTGGCGCAGGGCGCGGCGCCCGAACACCAACGCAGCTACTCCGGCGATCGCCAAGCTCACCGGGCCGAACCCGGGGATGAACCCACCTATGCCGAGCAGTGGTTCGGCCGCCCCCCAGGAGCCTTGGATGGCCACGTCAGTGGCCCGGTCGCCATCGGGATTGGTGGCCATCAGGTCGAGGCTCAGCGATCCGACGAACGGTGAGTCAAGGCCGTCGTCGATGGTCAGCGCGTCGTCCTCGGCGGCGGCGAGGTGCTCGAGAAGACCGTTCTCGATGACGGTCACCTGGTCAGCTATCTGGCCGAAGACGTCTCCGACGACGCGGGTCGCCCGCGCGTGGAGCCACGTCTGGAACTCGTCCCATATCGCTGTGGGGTCGGTTGCGGAGATCACACTGTCGGCCTCGGTGACCAGATCGCGAATGCGCAGCTCGAAGTCATCGAGGCTGGCGACGCGCAGGTCGGCAGTGGCGTCGCGCACGTAGCGGTGCCATACGGCGTTGTCCAAGCGGAGATCGGACACGTTCTGCAGCGTGGTCTGCAAGTCGGCAATCACCTCCTCGTTGCGTGCAGGGTCCAGCGCAGCGAGCTCAGCGAGCAGTGCTCCTCGCAACTGGCTGAGTGTGCTCTCCACATCGACCACGGTTTCCAGCACCTGCGTGGCCTGAGCGTCGGCGGCGACACGCTTTGTGAGCAATCGGATCAGGTTGTCGATGCCGGTGTCGGCGGCAGAGATACCCAGTTCGTTCGCCAACATCGGCTGTCGTCGCGACTGCAAGTGCAACAACGCCGACACCGGAACTATCGGCACATCCAGGCCGGCGCGCTTTAGGTGGCCGGTGTCGACGTCACGGATCAGCCGCCAGTCGACGTAAGCATCGATCTTGGTCATCACACAGGTGACGTTGCGACAGTGGCGGGTAGCGGTTTGCAAAAACGTCAGCTCCGGATCGGTCATCTCCTGAGAGGAATCGCTGACGAACAGCACCGCTTGGGCCTGACGCAACTCGGCCACGATTCGTGCACCTGCAGTGGCGTCGAGGCCGCCGTAGCCGGGCATGTCGACCAGCTCGATGCCGTCGCGCATCCACTCCACAGGTAGTACCACCTCGCAGCTGCGCACCCGGTCACGATCCGGATCGGCGCCCTCCGTTTCGCTGACGTACCTGCCTACTTGAGAGATGGCGATGGTCTCGGCGACGGCAACGTCGGTCTCCATGTCGCGGAAGATACGGGCGTTCGGCGCGTCGCCGTGACGCACGGCCGTTGGCACCGACGTAGCGAAGTCAGGATCGGCTGGGCAGATCTCCTGGCCCACCAATGCGTTCACCAGCGTGCTCTTGCCCTGCTTGAAGTCACCGGCGACCAACACGCGCACGTTGCGCGACTCCAGGCGGGAGATCCGCTGCGCCATCCGCTCCACCAGATCGGCGCGATTGTGGGTGGATGCGATCGCCGAAACCTGCTCGGTGAGGTGGCGCATCATCTGGTGACGGTCGGCTCGGCCGTCGGATTCCTCGGCGTCGGCTGCCCGGTCTACTGGCTCGGCCACCTCCGCGATTCGGCTGATCGGCAGGTCGCTGCGAAACGACGCAGAGGCCGCAAATCGGGACGCACCGAGCGCGACCGCGTGTTTCGGGTGGATGTCGCCTGCCGTTGCGATGCCCAGTTCGTGCTCGATCCGAGTGCGGATCACCGGGATCCGACTAGAGCCTCCGACCAGCAGGATGCGGCTCACATCGGCAGGCGCTACCTGTGCACTGCGGAGCGCGCGGCGTACAGCCTTCAGCGTCTCCGCGATCGGCGGTGTGATCAGTTCTTGGAGTTCTTCGGCGGTGATGGTGACCTGCTGGCGCCCTGTGGGCAGCCACACCTCGATCAGTGCGTCGGGAGCGTTTGACAGCGCCTCCTTGGCATTGCTGCATTCCTCGCGCAGCTTGGCCATCGCCGCGACCCAGTCGGGGTCGTCAGCGGTTGCAGTGGTGAGCGCCTCGCGCAACCGGCTGAGGACGTGGCCCTGCACGGCAGCGTCGAAGTCGATGCCGCCGAGACGCTCGATTCCCTCTGGCTCACCGAGTATCTCGAAGCCGGCTCCTACCTTGCGCAGCACGGCGACGTCGAACGTTCCGCCACCGAGGTCGTAGACGCAGATGATCTCACCATCGTCGACACGTTCGCCCGCGGCGTACTGGATGGCGGCAGCCTCGGGTTCGGTGAGCGTCACGGTTGGACCCACCTCGGCGAGGCGCAGCAACTGGTTGAGCAGTTCGAGCTTGTACGGACCCCAGTTGGCCGGGTGGGTGACGGCGACGCCGTCCGGTGTGGTTCCCTCCTGCGCCACGACCACGTCGTACACCCAGCGCAGCAGCTTCGCGCTGAGCTGCTCAGCCGAGTACGGCGAGCCGCCGACGAGGATCGGCGTGGTGTCACCGATGCGTCGCTTGAACTCGCGGGTCACCCGCGATGCGTCGCTGATACCGCGCCGCGCCGCAGCGGTGCCGACCAGCATCGCCTGGTCCGCACCGAGCCAGAGCACCGACGGCACAGAGGTCGCATGGTGCTCGAGGGTCACGATCTGCGGTTGCTGGCCATCGCGGGTGATCGCCGCGGCGGTGTACGTGGTGCCGAGATCCACTGCCAGTACGTAGGCCACGAAGCTCCCTTCCCGCGTTCGGACGTGTCTTTCTACCAAATCATGGCCGATAGCGACCTGAATGGCGCGCTGGACGCACGGTTGCGCGGTCCGGCTGAGGCAGGGACGGTGTCCGTCTCGCCGCACTTCGGTCCGCGCTGCGTAGCCTTAAGGGCGTGACGGCAAGCGACGCCAGGACCGACAACGAACTACTTGCGGGTGACGACGACCTGCCGGATGGCTGGCAGGACGAGGTGCGCGATCTGGCACGAAAGCGCAACGCGGTGATCCTGGCGCACAACTACCAGGTGCCGGCGGTTCAGCAGGTAGCCGACCATGTCGGCGACTCGTTGGGTCTGTCGCGGCTCGCTGCGACGGTGGATGCCGATGTCATCGTGTTCTGTGGCGTGCACTTCATGGCGGAGACTGCCAAGATCTTGGCCTACGACAAGACGGTGCTGATTCCCGAGGAGCGCGCCGGGTGCAGCCTGGCGGAGACGATCAACGCCCGCCAGCTGCGCGACTGGAAGGCGCAGCACCCGGGGGCAGTAGTGGTCAGCTACGTCAACACGACGGCTGCGGTGAAGGCCGAGACCGACATTTGCTGCACGTCGTCGAATGCGGTCGAGGTGGTGGCCTCGATCCCGGAGGACCGAGACATCCTGTTCTGCCCTGATCAGTTCCTCGGCGCACACGTGCAGCGCCTGACCGGCCGTCAGAACATGCACATCTGGATGGGTGAGTGCCACGTTCATGCCGGCATCAACGGCGCCGAGCTACGCAAGCGGGTGATGGACGAACCAGAGGCGGAACTGTTCATCCACCCCGAATGTGGCTGCGCGACCAGCGCGCTGTACCTCGCTGGTTCTGGGGTGGTGCCCCCGGAGCGAACCAAGATCCTGTCGACATCGGGGATGGTCACAGCTGCCCAGTCCACCACCGCCAAGAAGGTTCTGGTGGCCACCGAGGCGGGCATGCTCTACCAGTTGCGCAAGGCAAACCCGCTGGTTGTATTCGAGGCCGTCAACCCGGCGGCGGTGTGCAAGTACATGAAGATGATCACTCCGGCCAAGGTGCTGCGCTCGCTGCGCGAGATGCGCGACTTGGTCGAGGTGCCTCGTGAGATCGCCGATCGTGCCCGCGAGAGCGTCGAGCGAATGATCGCCATCGGTACGCCCAGCCGCACAGGCGAGTGATCGGGTGACGACAACCAAGGCACCGGGGTTGCTGCTCGCACCGCCGGCGACGTGGACGCGCGATGTGGATGTGGTTGTCCTCGGCTCCGGCGCCGCGGGTCTTGCTGCGGCGTTGGCCGTGCGCCCGGTACGCAGCGTGCTGATAGTCACCAAGGACATCCTCGATGCCGGCAGCACGGCGTGGGCTCAGGGTGGGCTTGCCGGCGTGCTCGATCCGCAGGATTCGTTGGAGAACCACGTCCGTGACACGCTCGACGCTGGCGCCGGGCTGTGCGATGAGGCGGCGGTGCGAACGCTGGTGACCGAGGCGCCCACCGCGTTGCGGTACTTGATGCGGCTCGGCGCGGCGTTCGATCCAGCCAACGACGGTGGTGGCCCGGCACTGACCCGCGAGGGCGGCCACAGCCACAACCGCATCGTCCATTCAGGTGGCGACCGCAGTGGTGCCGAAGTGCAACGCACGCTTGACGAGAACGCACTCGCCGCTGGTGTGGAAGTGATGGACCGGGCCTTCGCGCTCGACCTGCTCGTTGGCTGCAACTCCGCCGGTCAGCGCCAGGCGGCCGGCGTGCGGATCGCAATGATCGACGCGGCAGGTGAGGTGCTCTCGGTCGGCACGGTCACGGCGCGTGCCGTGATCCTCGCGACCGGCGGATACGGGCAGGTTTTCGCCAGCACGTCCAACCCCCCGGCTGTGACGGGTGATGGTCTTGCTCTGGCGCTGCGCGCCGGGATGTCGGCACGCGACGTCGAGTTCGTGCAGTTCCACCCCACG
>JBDSMK010000171.1:0-2561 GCA_039915905.1 Ilumatobacteraceae bacterium | reverse complement strand
CGGCGACGCGCCCGGCGAGCAGAGCTCCCGGGATAGCTCCGAGCAACAGCACGCTCACCACCGCGCTTTGCTGAAAGGAGCTCAGTCCGAACTCGTCGCGGATGAACAGCAGTGCGCCGGAGATAATCCCGGTATCGAAGCCGAACAGGAAGCTGCCGATGGTGATGAGCACCGCCCAGGTCTGCACCTTGCGCAGACCGGCAGGAGTCAGTTCGACGAACTGGCTCTCGGTCGCCGGCCGCACGTTCATCGCCTCGGTCATGGCAACTGTCTCCACGTCACAGGGCCGGCGGTCCCGGCGGGGTACTCATCGAGGGGCACCTTGGAAGCCATCCAGGCGTCGAGCACCGGTTCGACGATCCGCCACGACTCGACCGACATGTCATCTCGCACCGACAGCGGCTTCTCGTCCTCCAAGACCCCCTTGAGGACCTCCCCGTACTCCAGCAGGTTGCCGGGACCGAAGCCGGCTTCGAGCGTCACCGGTGAGGTGATGAACGGATCGCCGCCTCCGTTGATGTTCAAATCGAGCCCGAGACGACGGTGCCCCAGGCTGATCCTGAGTAGGTTGGGTGCGAGCGCCCCACTGAGCCCGGAAGGAACGTGCTGGGGATCCTTGAAGGTCACCATCACCTCCTGGCGGGGCGAGCCGATCGCCTTGCCGGACCGCACGCGGAACGGAACACCAGCCCAGCGCCAGGTGTCGACCGCGAAGATGACCTCGGCCAACGTCTCGGTCTGGCGAGCAGCGTCTATCCCGTCCTCGTCGACGTAGGAAGCCAGGACCTGCCCGCCGACTTCTCCCGAGGTATAGCGGGCTCGGCGGCTGTACCGCTCCGGGCGGTCGTCCCACACCCGGGTGGCCCGGAGCACTTGGGCCTTGGCGTCGCGCATGTCGAGCGGTTCGAGAGTCGCGGGCGCAACCATGGCCACGAGCGTCAGCACCTGAAGCAGGTGGTTCTGGATCATGTCGCGCAATGCGCCGGTGGTGTCGTAGAACCCGGCCCGACCTTCCAGCCCGAGGGTCTCGTCGAACACGATGTCGACGGCGGCCACGTGCTCAGAGGTGAGCAGTGGCTCCACCACCCGGTTGGCGAAACGGACCCCGAGGATGTTCAACACGGTCGACATCCCCAAGAAGTGGTCGACGCGGTGTATGTGGTCCTCTGGAACCAAGGCATGGAGTTGCTCGTTGAGCGCGATCGCGCTTTCCATGTCGACGCCGAACGGCTTTTCCAGGACCAGTCGTGTCCCATCGGGAACCCCTATGCGAGACAAGACCCGACAGGCCTCGATGGTCACCGCGGGCGGCAGTGCGAAGTAGAGCGTGATACGCCCCTCGCTTCCGACCAGCAACGCCCTGAGATCGTCATCGTTGGTGGCATCGGCGGTGACGTACCGCGCGGCCGCGGTCACGGCATCGACCGCCGGGCCTCTGGCGTCGCCGGCGGTGAACGCCTCGGCGACCACCGAGCGCCACTGCTCGTCGCTCCATGCACCTCGGCCGCTTCCAACCAACACAAGGTCCGCCATTGAGGACGCGGCGACGAGGCCCCCCAACCCGGGCAGCAGCAGCCTGGATGTCAGATCGCCCTGGGCTCCGATGATCACCAGTGTCTGACGCCGTTCGGATCCGGATGCGACTGCGGTTGGTGCGCTCGACGCGCTCATCCGGCGAACTCCCGAACCGGTCGCCCGCGCACGCCGGGCGTGGCAACGAACAGAGCACCGGCGGACGGCTCGGCCTCTGGCGGTAGGTGCTCGCGCGACGTGGTGATAAACAACTGGTCGAGGTCGGTGCCACCGAAGGTGCACGCGGTCGCCTTGGTGACCGGCACCTCGACGACCTCGTCGAGGACGCCCTTCGGGGTGTAGCGCCGTACAGATCCCCCGGCGTAGAGCGCCACCCACACCCCGCCGTCGGCATCGACGGTCAGGCCGTCGGGACCGCCGCGAGCTTCGGCGAACGGGCGACGTCCGGATAGCCCGCGCTGGCGGTCGTAGTCGAAGACGTCTATGCGTTCGGTAGGTGTGTCGACGTAGTACGCAAGAGAGCCGTCGGGGCTCCACTCGAGGCCGTTGGAGATGGTCACTCCCTCGATCACCACCGTCGTCGAACCATCGGGATCGAGCCGGTGGATCGACCCTCCTCCCTTGGCGATGTCGTACCGCATCGAGCCGCAGTAGAACCGGCCGTCCGGATCGCACCCGCCCTCGTTGAGCCGCACGCCAGGATCGCTCCACAGTGGGTCCATCGGATTGATGGTGCCGTCGGGTTCCTCGAGGGCGAAGCTCCTCTCTAAGGCGATGACCGCGCCACCGCTGCGGCGGGGACGCACCGCGGCGACTACGCCATCGACGTGGCGGCGGGCGATCTCGCCGGCAGCGGAGCGGCTCAACACATCTCCCGCCAGCATGTCCAGCCACCGCAAGCCGCCCCATTGCTCGGACCAGACCGGGCCCTCACCGTGGTAGCAGATCGGGTCGGTCAGCTGTTCGGCCATCATGGGGCGGCACCCACATACTGCAACTGTCGCTCATAATCCATCGGATGGTCGCTT
>JBDSMK010000147.1:0-5551 GCA_039915905.1 Ilumatobacteraceae bacterium | reverse complement strand
CCGCGATAGGCAGAGTCGATCAACCCTGGAGCGTTGGCCACAGTGACCCCGTGGTTCAAGGCGTTACCGCTGCGTGGCAGTACGAAACCGGCATGGCCCTGCGGGATGGCCACGGCGATGCCCGTAGGCACCAACGCCCGGCCGCCGCGAGGCGCGACGACGGCGTCGATTCTGGCGCGCAGATCAAGTCCTGCGTCGCCCGGGTGGGCGTATGTCGGTAGCGCCAGTTCGGGATCGAGTCGCAGTACGGGTATGACGACGGACGACATCGGCGATACGGGTTCCGGCAACACGGATTGCCAGCGTACGCTCGTCATCAGTGTCGTTCGAACCCGTGCAGCCGCCCTCGAACCGCGTACTGCACGGTCGACGCTCCGAGCGGCCACAGAGCGTGGATGCTGTAGCTCGCCGGATGGCGTCCAGCGGACTGCCGCACGCGATCTGTGTAGACCTGGCCCGAGACGCAATCGCAGCCGGCGAGTACGACGCGGACTCGGTCGCCGGGCGCGCCGAGAACTATCGCCGCGGCCTGCTGGCGCCAGTGGTCAACGCCACCGGCGTGTTGTTGCACACCAACCTCGGTCGCGCACCACTGGCCGTGGAGCACTCGGCGAGGCCGCTCAACATCGAGTTCGATCTGGCCACCGGTGAGCGCGGTTCACGCCAGCAGGCGGTGGGATCGTTGCTGAGCGCCCTGTGCGGTGCACAGGCCGCGATGGTGGTCAACAACAACGCCGCGGCCGTGCTGCTGGTGCTCGCCTCACTGGCCGGCGGGCGCGAAGTGTTGGTCAGTCGTGGCGAAAGCGTGGAGATCGGCGGCGGGTTCCGGGTGCCGGAGGTGATGGCCCAAAGTGGCGCCCGGCTGGTGGATGTCGGCACGACCAACCGCACCCGCCTCGCCGATTACAACGCGGCACTGCAGCGGGCGGGAGCCGACGTCGCCCTGATCCTCAAGGTGCACCCGAGCAACTACCGCATCGAAGGTTTCGTAGAGACCACCGCGGTGGAGCAGCTCGCTGATCTTGGCGTGCCGGTTGTGGCCGACATCGGCAGCGGCCTGGTGGACGCGACTTGCCCGTGGCTCCCCGGTGCGCCGCCCGCGTGGCTGGCAGGAGAGCCGGCAGCACGTCAGACGTTGGCCGCCGGTGCGGCTCTCGTCACGTTCAGCGGCGACAAGCTGTTCGGCGGACCGCAGGCCGGCATCATCGCCGGGCGCGCCGATCTGGTGGCTGCCTGCGCTCGGCACCCACTGGCCCGCGCCCTACGCCCGGGCCCGCACATCCTGCTGGCGATGCAGCAGGTGGCTATGAGCTACCTGAACCGCCGGGTGACCACTGAGGTTGCGTTCTGGGCGATGGTCGCCGCCACCGAAGCCTCGCTGCAGTCTCGGGCCGAAGCGGTGGTCGCCGAGGCCGGTATCGGCACGGTCACGCCGACACAGGCGATGCCCGGTGCAGGGTCGGCGCCGGGTTTGACGATCGCTTCGTTCGGTGTACGACTGACCGGCGACCATGTTGTGTCGTTGCGCGAGGCGACTCCACCGGTGATCGCTCGGGTGCGCGATACGGCGACGATCCTCGACCTACGAAGCGTCCACCCCGACGACGACTCCTATCTGATCGAAGCGCTGCGCCGATGCCGGTGATCGCCACCGCCGGCCACGTCGACCACGGCAAGTCTTCGCTTGTGCAGGCACTCACCGGCACCAACCCCGACCGCTTCGAGGAAGAGCGGCGGCGCGGCCTGACGATCGACCTCGGCTTCGCCCACTGCCGGCTACCGAGCGGTGCCGAGCTCAGCTTCGTCGACGTGCCGGGCCACGTCCGCTTCGTCGGCAACATGCTCGCCGGTGTCGCCGACGTGGATGCCTGCGTGTTCGTCGTCGCCGCCACCGAAGGTTGGAAGCCGCAGAGCGAGGAGCATCTCAGGATTCTGCAGCTGCTAGGTCTGCGCCACGGATTGGTGGTTCTGACGATGAGCGATCTCGTGGACGACGAGTGGTTGCAGTTGCAACAACTCGAGGTGCGTGACCGACTGGCCGGGACGTTTCTGGCGGATGCGCCGATGGTGCAGTTCAGTAGCCGCAGCGGTGCGGGCATGGTCGATTTGGTCGCCGCTCTGGAGACGTTGGCCAGCACGACTCCGGCTGCTGCCGATCGTGGCAGGCCGCGACTGTGGATAGACCGGGTGTTTGCGGCGAAGGGCAGCGGAACGGTGGTCACCGGCACCCTCACCGGCGGTTCCGTGGTGGCCGACCAGCACCTTCAGGTGGTTCCGGGAGGTGTCGACGTGCGCGTTCGTGGGCTGCAGACCCACGGTCGTCAGGTTCCACAACTGGCGCCCGGCAACCGCGCTGCATTGAACCTCGTCGGTATCAGTTACGACCGACTCGCTCGCGGAGACGCACTGGTGGTGGACGCCCAGTGGCGCCCGACGATGCGTTTCGATGCCTCGCTGCATGTGTTGGCCACGGTCGGCCATGACGTGTCACGGCGAGGCGCGTATGTGGTTCACATCGGCTCCGGCGAGTTCGTCGCACGTGTGCGGGTGCTCGGCCTGCAGGTGATCGCGCCTGGAGGTGACGGACTGGTGCGGATGCATCTCGCCCAGCCGTTGCCGTTGGTCCCAGGCGACCGCTTCGTGCTGCGCGAGAGCGGGCGAAGCGAGACAGTTGGCGGCGGCGAGGTGCTCGACGTGGCACCGGTGCTGCCGGCCTCCAAAGCGCGTCCCGACCGGGACGTCCACCGGGTGGTCGCGGAGCGCGGCGTGATCGATGTTGACGAACTGCAGGCGATCACTGGCGAAGGACAAACGGCCACGGTGGGGCATTGGGTGATGAGCGCGTCGACCCGTGACGCCTATCTTGCCGGGCTGCGCGCACAACTGGCTGACGCTGTTGATGGGCTCGATGTCTCGCTGCTCGACGGCCCGCGCCGGGCATTGCTGGCCGAGCTCGGCGACGTGCGCGTCGATGCCGGCATCGCTCGCCTGATGACGGCGACCGACCCATACTCGGATCACCCGTTCGTCGAACGGTTGCTAGAAGGCGGGAGCACGCCGCCGGACCCCGATGGCGTGGAGCGCAACGAGCTGCGCGAGCTGGTGCGTCGTGGCGTGGTGGTGGAGCGCGACGGAATTTACTTCCACCCCGACGCCGTGGATGCCGCGGCCCAGCGAGCAGCAGCACTGCTGAGGGTGCAACCTGATGGGTTCACGGTCGGCGAACTGCGTGAGGCGCTCGGTACGTCGCGCAAGTACGCAGTGCCGTTGGCCGGTGAGCTGGATGCCCGCGGGATCACCCGTCGGCGGGGGGATCGACGGATTGCCGGGCCACGGCTGCCTTCGGCTTGAGCGTCCTGAGCCGGCGTGGACTGCGCCGACGGGTGGGTGGTGCTGCCAGCTCCATCTCGCGGGCCGCCTTGGCGACGCGCAGGTCGTTGGTGATCACCTCGATGAACCGGTCCGGCTCGGCCAGCAGCCAGCTGTGCGAGCCCTCCACTACCGTGCCCTCCACCCCCGACGCGACACACAGCGCTTCGAACGATTCACGGGGCACGACGCCGTCGCGGGTGCCCCACAGGATGCTGATCGGCAGCCCTTCGTTGCGTAGGTCTTCCAACTCGTGGCGCAAGTCGGCGCGGCGCGCCAGGTTGGCGGCGCGCAACATCGCCCGTGGGTTGCTGAGCAGGTTTGGAACGAAGTCCTCGGCCATCACCGGCAATACCTTGGTGGCTTGGCGCAGTGGCCACACGTCGCTGGGGAAATGCAAGCCCCAGTCCCACAGAGGACGTTCCGAGATGCTGCGCAGAGCGTCGCCCTTGCGCCACGAAGACCCGCCGACAGCGTTCACCAGCACCAGTGAACGGACCCGATTCCGGTTGTCGTGGGCGAAGCGAATGGCCACCCCGCCGCCGAAGGAGTGACCGAACAGCACGACCGGTTCGGTCAGCTCGACCACGTCGAGGAACTCGAGGAGCCACTCGGCGTAACCGCTGATCGAAAACGACCGGCTCGGCAGACCGGCGGTGCCGCCGAAGCCCGGCATCGCCGGGGCGATCACCCGGCAGCCCTGATCGGCCAGTCGTTCGATCACCTTGCGGTACGAGTGATCGGCTAGCGCCCAGCCATGCAGGAACACCACGGGCAGCCCCTCGCCCGCGGTGCTGTAGGTCGCCGGTCGACCCTGCACCCAGGTGCGCTTGGAGACGGCGACAGCGGTGTGCTTGGAGCCAGCGATGGTCGTCACCGATTCAGTCGCTATCACGTTCGTGACTCGGGTCGGCCCGCTGAGAGCTCGGGTCGGCCCGTGTCAGGCCCGGGTCGGCCCGTGTCACCAGTGGTGCGGAGAACCGGGTGCGGGTCATCGACGGCATGCCGATGACAAACGTGAGGATCACCCCGATGACGCCGACGAACAGCGTGATCCATCCGAGGCGCAGGTCGGTGCCGGGGATCGACTCGTACAGCGTCCACGACCCGGCGGCGAACACCAAGACGCCTAGCGCGGTCCAGAACCGTGGCACCCCGACCTGCACGTCGATGGCGAAGGCCAACATCGCCAGAACCAGCGCGACCAGCGCGATCGGCCGAACGGGGAGCTCGGCGAATCCGTAGCAGCCGAAGATCATGCACACCGCCCCGACGCCGCCGGCTATGCCCACTCCGGCGGTGAAGAACTCGAAGATCAGTAGCGACAGCCCGATTACGAACAGCAGGTAGGCCATCGCCGGGCTGGCCACCGTATGCATCAACTGCTCCGTCAGGCCGAGGCCGTGAAACCGCACCAGCGTGCTGGTGGCCTGCTGGCCGCCGTTCGGTTGCAACTCCTGGACCACGGTGTGCAGCACCTTGCCGTCCACCGTGACGCCGTTGAGCGCCAGCACCATGTTGCGCACGGTTGGCACGCCGAGGTCAGGGGTGTCGAGGTGCAGAACCCCGGCCGCCCTGGCCTCCTTGAAGCTCATCGATCCGCTGCGCAGCGCGTTGGTGGACGCTCCGAAGTCGACAGTCTTGCCGTCGTAGGTCAGAGGAGCGCCAGTGTCTCCGATGCGGCTACCGGCAACCATCGCGGTCACGTCTGCCACGGCGAACAGTTGCGCCGGCAAGCCATAGGCGCGCGACGAGGTGGATGGACCGACCCAGATCCCGATCGCCACCTTGGCATCGGCGACGCGGGAGACGAGTCTCGACATCGTCGCTCGCGAGACCACCGCTCCGTCGCTGCTGAGCTGCAGGATCAGAGCCTGCGCACCGTTGTGCTCGCTACGCGTGATGGCCTGCTCGATCGACTCCACGACAACAGCATCGAACAAACCGGAGACCTGCAACACGTCCACCGGTGCAAGGCTCGCAGCTGTGCCTGTGCCGCCGACCGGCGCGGCCGTCGTAGGGACCGGCGCGGAGTCCGTTGCGGCGGCGACGGTGGTGCCCGGGTTGGTCGTGTCGGCGCTCACCGAAGGGGTCGCAGACGCGTTGGGGGCGGCAACCGCCAAGCCGGCGACGCCCATAAGGACGGCCGAGATCAAGGCGATCGCTAGTCTGCGCACAAATG
>JBDSMK010000122.1:0-2672 GCA_039915905.1 Ilumatobacteraceae bacterium | reverse complement strand
AGATCAGCTCGCCGCTCTCGGGCGGGAGCTTGGCCGCCAGCCCTAACGCGGCCAGCGCGAAGTCGATGTTGGGACGGTGGTCGCTGCGTTCCTGGTACACGTCCAGCACCGCGTCGACCGTGGCCATCGCACGGGTCTTGCCAGCCACTTGATGCAACATTCGCAGCAGCACCACGGCCCGCGGGTCGCCGTCGGGGTACAACTTCTGGCCGAAGCCAGGGACTCGCCCCCAGCTGCGCAACGCGTGGGCGACCGCCTGGTTGGCCCCGGACGCGGATGCCTCGGTCAGCATGTCGCGCACGAGCAGGCTGGCCCCGCCGTGCAGCGGACCGTTGATGGTGCCGAGTCCGGCCGCAACGACTGAATACGGGTCGGCGCGGGTCGAGGCAGCAACGCGCGCCGCCAACGTGGACGCAGCGAGCTCGTGATCCGCGAGCAGCACCAGCGCGGCATTCACGACCTCCACCATTCCGGGCTGGGCCCGCTGTCGACCGACTGCCGCCCACAGCGTTCCGGCGATCGATCGACGAACACGGCGGTGGCGCGAGCTGCTGTCGGAGACGGTCAGCTGCGACGCGTGGCCGGTTGTTACGTGCCCGGTCGTTACCTGCCGTGTCGCGCCCTGGAAATTAGTCACTCCATGGGGGAGTGATGCGACCATGCTGGCGATCAGGTGCCGGGCAGCGCCGGCGACTGCAAGCGGATCTAGGTTGGCCCGCTGTGGATCGGCGGCGGCGAGCGTTGCCGTGGTGATCGCCAGTGAGTCGGTAAGTCCGATGCCATCGGCCATCGGCACGACCGTGCCTGCCCACGGAGCGTCGTGGAGCGGCAGCCGACCGCTCCACAACAGCTCAGCCACTTGCTCGAACGTGTGGGTGCCCGCCAGTGCGAGAGCGTCGTGACCGCGGTAGTAGATGTGATGCGAGTCGATAGACGTCAGATGAGTCTCGATCAAGAGGTTCAGTGACGACTGCCTGCTGCTGATCCGCGGTCGACCGCGCCGCGCCAGTGCCTCGACGGAGCGGTCGTCGAACCGGCTTCTGCCGTCCGTGCCGAGGTGCCGTTCGATCAAACCGCGGCTGACGTAGGCGTAAAGCGATTCAACCTTTATCCCCAGCCGCGTGGCGGCAGCATCAGCAGTGAGCATTGCCATTACTTGATGATAATCAACGTTGACTATATGAGACAACGGGCCCAAGCTGTGAGCATGTCCACGATCGAACTGACACATGCCACGGCCGGGTTGCCGATACGGGTGCCTCGCGGCTTGAAAGGCGTGGTGGTGGCCGACACGGAGGTCGGCGACGTGCGCGGAGAAGAAGGCTTCTACCACTACAGGCAGTACTCCGCCGTAGAGCTGGCGGAATGCCGCCCGCTGGAGGACGTATGGCAGCTGATGATCGACGGCGCCCTGCCATCCTCGGTCGCCGAACGCCGTGCGTTCGCCGCTGAGGTCGGCATGCTGCGCCAGATCCCCGACGCGCTTGCGCGAGTTCTGCCGGCGATAGCTGCGGTGAGCGAGCCGTTGGACGGTTTGCGCACGGCACTGTCGCTTGCCGCAGCAGCGCGGGGCATGCGACCGAGCATCGACATCGACGCCTCCGAGAGGCGCGCCGACGCATTGTTCCTCGGTGCGCTGACGCCCACGTTGCTCTGCGCGCTGTATCGGCTTCGCCATGGTCAGGCACCGCTGGAGCCACGTCCGGATCTGGGGTATGCGGCCGGCTACTTGTGGATGCTCACCGGCATCGAGCCTGTGGAGGACCGCGCCAGAGCGGTGGAGCAGTACATGATCTCCACGATCGACCACGGCTTCAACGCATCGACGTTCACCGCCAGGGTGGTGGCGTCGACAGGAGCAGACGTCGGCGCCTCGATCGTGGCTGCTCTCGGCGCGCTGAGCGGCCCCCTGCACGGCGGCGCACCGAGTCGTGCACTGGCGTTGCTCGACGAGATCGGCGTCGCCCAGCGGATCGACGAAGTGGTGAGGCCGATGATCGAACGCGGCGACAAGATCATGGGCTTCGGCCACCCCGTCTACAAGACCGATGATCCACGTTCGGTGATGCTGCGCGACGTGGCCCGCCGACTCGCCACCGACGACGCATCGCGCCGCCTCGTGCAGTTCGCGGTGAGCACTGAGGAACACGTGCTGAAGCTGCTGGACGAGCTGAAGCCCGGCCGCAGGTTGCACACCAACGTCGAGTTCTATGCAGGGGTGGTTATGGAGTTGTGCGGCATCCCCCGTGAGATGTTCACGCCGACGTTCGCCTGCAGCCGCGTGATCGGCTGGTGCGCCAACGTATTGGAACAGGCCTCCGACAACAAGATCATCCGACCCAGCGCACGCTACGTCGGCCCACCGCCACCCCAGCCAGTGGCGGCGTTGTGACCGACATCGGCTGACACACGGGTGGCAGGCCGAGCGGCCGCGTACAGTTGCTCGCTATGACCGGGCGTGCGACTGTCAGCCGTGAGCAACTCGAAGTACTTATCCGTGACGGCGAGATCGACACCGTGGTTATGGCCTTCCCGGACCTGCAGGGTCGGATGATCGGCAAGCGCACAAGCGGACGGTTTTTCCTCGAGCACGTGGCCGACGGCGGTACCGAGAACTGCGACTATCTGATCGCCTGCGACATCGACGACGAACCGGTGGCTGGCTACCGGTT